>JAEVZU010000310.1 GCA_023392075.1 Bacillota bacterium
GGAGAAAAATACTGCTGTTCGGAGAGGTGTACTGCTGTGTAAAAGCTTTTTGTATATAATCCGCATTTAAATTTATAATGACTACACTGTCAAGCAGTCCATTACCCTTTATGTCACTTTTTATATAATCCTGGGACGAGTCTACAAAAATAAAAGTAATAATCTTTTCATTTGTTTCGTTGCCATTTGGAGACTTGTTAACATAGCTTAGCGGAATAAATTTTAACTTGTTGCCTTCCTTGTAGTTTACAGTCATTTTCTTCATTTCGGCATCCAGCGAATTCAGGCCCGAAGAGCCCAGGCTGCTGGTAAATTGCTTTGTTTCGCTGTTGTAGACATATATGGAATGTATCATTGGATTGCTGCTTTTGACCTGATAGAGCTTTCTTGTGGCCTTGTACTTTATTAATTCATCTGTCGCACCGTTACGGTACATTGAATCAACTATATCGCTGTCACTTATAAGCTGCAAGCCTATTGAGTACACCTGATCCCTTATAAGTTCGAGCTGATTCATATTCTGTGCCAGATTCTCTTCTATATTTGTTCTTATACCTTCTACGGTAGCCTTTGAAAACTTTTGATACAGTACACCTGCAATTAACGACGTGGATAAAATTACTATAATAAAAAATGATATGAGCATTTTAGTCAATGTTTTACTGACAACCAGTCTGTTATTCCTGCTGAAACCAAGCATATTAACCTCCATGAGCCATATAGCGGCCATAAAACAGTTATGAAATTTGTACACTCCAATATCCGCTATAAGGCGAATAAAGGAGGTTAATTGGCCATGTGCGCTTTCAAAGTATTCTGTAAAATAATTGTTTCAATAAAGTATTATTAATACTTTGAATATGTCGCGCGGCCATAAATTCACTGGTTAGTTTGGAAGACGAGCATTAGCAAAGTCTTTCAAACTAACCTCCATGAGCCACATTTGTGGCCATAAAATGTTATTATAAGTAATTACCCTTTATCGCAATGTGGCGAATAAAGGAGGTTGCCTGCTGTATACATGCCAAAAAAGGCTTTAGCCAACCCAAGCCTTTTTTATCACAGATAATCAAACTTAATCAATTCTTTAGTTACTGAAAATGAAGCATAGAGAACACATGTGAAAGCCAGTGGTGTTACATTTAAAGAAATTCGCTTCAAACAGCCGGGTACCTGAAAGCAATTCTCAGAATTTGACACCCCGGGTGTTCCTAAATTATTTATATACATAATTAACTCCTCCCATTGTCCCTGCTATCTCACAACTCTATCAGACATCAATAGTAAAAGATAAAGGATTAATACAGTGCATATAATAATTTTGCAAATGGCATATGCTGACTATAAAAGGATTGATCGGTTAAATAAGTACATATAATAATTTAACATGTTTTATCGATAA
Source organism: Bacillota bacterium (assembly GCA_023392075.1). Lineage (GTDB taxonomy): Bacteria > Bacillota > Clostridia > Acetivibrionales > DSM-1351 > Ruminiclostridium. Next base: position 1,403 of record JAEVZU010000310.1, read on the forward strand.
TTACAACCGTCCTGCATTTTAACAGCTTTCCGGGCAGGCAGAATCCGGCAGGCTGCTCTTCAGCTCGGTGACATTTATTTCCTCAAGAACTATTTCCCTGTCAAGAGTCTCAAATACAAGATCATTCATGTCATAGTCCTGTATATGCCCTATGGACATAAAGGCCTTCCCCTTATTTATAAATATTTCCATACCGTTCACATCCACGAGCAGCCTCAATTCAATACTCCCGCCAAAGCTTTCCAGGGGCGCCGAATTTCCGCAGCAGGTCAGCCGGGCCCCAGCAAGGTCGCCCTTGAGCTTCATGCCGAATACCCCTATGCTGAAACCGGCCTCACTATTTCCCGGTATACTGAATATAATGTCATAAAGCCTTCCTGTCAGCGGCCTGCTGAATTTTTCAGAGGGTGACACCCTGACGTCACAGGCATGGAAGCCTGATGGCTGACCGGAAGAATTATGTACCTGCTGTCGCACCTCAACCTCATATTGTTGCCCCTCCACCGGCTTCTATAGTTTCACGGGAAAATCCCCGTCAACAAGGAGCTTTATGAACAACCCTCCTTGAACACTGCGGTGCTGGAAGCCGGTTTGTTTTGCAGTTACGGTATCATACCAGTCGGTCATGGGCACTCTCGATTCAGATTCATGATAAGCCTTCCACAGCGGTGCCAGCATTTTTTCAAAATCCGCTTTGGCGGGCATAAGCGACGCACTCCACACAAGCCAGTCGGATTTGGTATATGCGGCACGGTTGTCAAGAGGCATGCCGTACGTATTCATACGGTTGAGGTAGCCTTTGAGCTCATCCTCCAGCATTTTCTCAGGAAAAAGGCCGGTCTTGAAAATCCTGTCCCATACCAGATTATATTTCATGCTGAAGGTTCCAGGCTTATCAAATGTGAGCCTGAAAGTACCGTCCTCATTTAATGCTCTTTCTGTCCAGCTTTTGGCCATTTCCCTGGCCTTATTGTAATATATTTCGCTTTCCTCGCTGCCCGACAGGTTTTCCATTATAATACCAAAGCTTGCAATACCCATTACGGCCTTTGCCGCCAGATTGCAGTTATGAGCCAGGTGGCCGGCAAAATCATCTGTGCACAGCTGGTTTTCAGGATCGGCACCCTTGCGGATAAGATATTCCGCCCACTGCTTCAGCAGCGGAATATACTTTGAAGCAAATTCAAAACTGCCTTCGGCCAGTGAAAGTGCAGCTACCGTAACCAGCATATTGCCGCATTCTTCAATGGGCATCTGATCCTCAAGGTTTGTTCCTCCGCCATACACCTGTCCGTTAAGCAAAGGATATGTACCTGCGTCATGGGGCGCAAAGTCATGGTACCATACATCTGATGCGGCATATTTGAAAACAGGCCTCAGCATGCCCTTTACCAGTTCCGGATTGTACAGCAGGAACATGGGTATGGAAGGATATGTCACATCAACTGTGGCGGCGCAGCCATTGCTGAAGCATTCCTTGGAAACAAACAGCAGCTCACCGTCCTTATCCGCGCAGAGCTTGTGGGCGGCGATTACCTGACGGCAGGCCAGCAGCAGCAGCTCCGCATATTTTGAACCGCCGCTTGCGGCAGCCCTTTTATACAAATCCTCCGAAAACCGGCTGCACCGGCTTATGATATCACTGTATTGGTCAAAAGCCCGGCCGAGGATTTCCTTGATATCCTCCGATTCCCTTGTCCAGAAACCTTTAAGGTTTTCGCCAAAATATTGGATACTATATATGTCATCATATGCAAAAGCAAAAAGTGTATAATTCTGTCCGGCTGTATCCAATACTGCACTTGCTTCAAGTGCGGTAGCCTCTCCCTGCTTGCGGATGCGTATTTCAGGACAGCCGTATCTTGCTGCCAGGTAAAAATAACCCCAGTCAATGCGGACATCATCCCCCGCCCTGCTGAGTACCTGCTGACGGGTGCTGCCCATCCTGGCGCAAACCGTCTTATCTCCCATCGAAAGGAGTTCACCGGCGGTTTCCTGCTCATTGCGGTTATTGACACATAGATCATCCGATACATACAGGTTTACCCTCACATTGCGGGATGGGCCGTCCAGGCTGCGGACTTCGGCTTTCAGGTAGGAAACCGGCCGGGACAAAACTTTCAGGTCGTCAGGCAGCAGAGGCGATGTAAAAATCAGCTTCAATTCAACCGCTTCAACCTCAAATGTATAAATAGTTGACATTGCACTGATTTCGCAGCCTGTCTGGACCATCTTCCCTATATCTTTCCGGTCTCCCATAAAAATATATTCGCAGCCGTCAAGCTGTAAAACACCGGTGATAGCGTTCGGTTTTCCCGTCCAGTGCACAGTTTCTCCGCCATTCAGTTCATCATTGAAAGACCAGACGCTGAAATAGGGATCGATAGTAATAAGTGGTGTTGCCGGTGCTCGCAGTTTCATTGTTTTAGTACCTCCATTTTTTAAGTATGATTTTATTTAATTAATATATTATTTTCTGGCGGAAAGAAATCTGTCCACTACCTGCTGCCTGTACTCCTTTGATAAGGATGCAAAAAATGCCGAATAGCCCGTTACGCGCACTACAAGATCCGGATGTCTGGATGGATCTTCATGAGCCTCCAACAGTTTCTTTTCGGTAAGACAATTGAGATTGATCAAGGTTCCTCCCATCTGATTATGAGTATGAATCAGGGAAATCAGTGCATCTATCCCGCCGGCCTTTCCCAGCATATCGGTATCAATATCCAGGTGCAGCGGTGATGAATTGCCGTAACCCGGCTGCAGTGCCGCCACGGCATTGGCTTTTAATGAAGGAGAGAAGGAATCGATTCCTGCCGCAAAGCCCGGATCGGGTTCGTTGGAATGGGATATTGCCTCTCCGGCCTTTCTGCCGTTTGGTGTTGCAGGAAGCTTTGCACCAAGTTCTCCTATATTCCCGTGTGAAAACATTCCCGGAATTATTGGGAGATTGTATTTGGGAGTGCCCTCATGCTTGCAGCACCAGACATAGTGATCGCGTATCCTGTCGGCCCACTTCTGCGCCGCGGAGCCCGGACAGCCAAGCCGGCTGATATTTTTCAGCATAAGGCGGATATTCTCAGACCCCTCATAGTTTTTGTCAAGAACATTAAACAGTTCATCCCATGTAATCCTGCCCTCATTTACAACGCGCTGCTCAATAGCCGCAAAGGAATCGGCAACGGTAGCCATCCCCACGCCGTCGATATTGAAGTTAAGAATATCCACACCGCCCTCGGAACAATTAAGCCCCCTCTCAACAGGACCGTGCATGAAAAGATTGTAGACAAGCTCGGGAGTATTTCTTCCGACAACCTCGTAGTGTCTGTCGTAGCCTGACTTGATACTGTCCACTATAATTCCGGTGTGATGGCAGAACCTGTCAAACAACGCTTCAAGAGACCGTTCCCCCTGCCTTATATCCTCCATGGCATAGTGGAAGGCAAACCCGAGATTGCAGCGGGTAACATCCTGAAGCGGATATTCTCTTCCGGGTATGGCCGTCCAGTTGCACCCTACCTTTGCCCTCATACGGGCCAGTTGAGGCGGATATCCGTTCTTTGCGTAACCCTGTTCACATCCGATGTTGCAGGAATAGCTCACACCTGTGCCGTCCTCCAGCATGTATTCCAGAGAACGCCTCAACAATTGGGGGCTGACACCGTCATGGACTCTAAGGGCAATATTTGACGGAATTCGCAGGTAATGCATGGCATCCAGTACGATAAACGACATGCGGCTGGTCATATCTCTGCTGCCGTCGGGTGTCAGCCCGGCAATCTGCGAATAGTGGGTATCGTTGAAAAACAGGCTGGCTACATACCATACTGCCTGTTCATCTGTAAGTATCCCAGACTTCAGGTCCTTTTCATAGTAGGGCCTCAAAACCTCATCCAGCTGATCGAGAGCTCCCCCTGCAAAATAAGTGCGGTCAAGGGTCTGAAAATGTGCAATGAACTGGCAGGCTTCCCTAAGTGTTCTCGGCGGGTTGTTTACCAGCCGCTGGTTGATTTCGGCAATCTCCAGAAGATTATTCCTTGTATCCGGGTCGTTTTCCTCTCGGGCCATTCTCTCTGCCTCCACAGCCAGTGCACCTGTCCATTCCTGCATCCCCAGCACAACCTGTTCCTCTCCGTCATAAAATGAGGTATCGGCAGGGGAATTAAACTCCCTGTAATATCTTATTTTATCCAGCAGTCCGCCCCAGCCCAGCTTGAGGCCTATGCCTATGTCCCCTGCACAGTGGTTCATTCCTCCGAAACCCGGAAAGGTATTATATTTAGACCATATTTCTTTCAGCCCGGACGGCTGGTCCTCCGGAATTATCCCCATCCGTACAAAATTCTGCAAAGGCCCGATCCAGGCTCCTGCAAGGGCACTGTTTTTATTTATGTATTTGGGTATTTCATTGAAAAATCTCCTCAGGTGCTCTCCTATGGCCACATAGCCATACACAAGTCCGGAGGGATGATTCGGCCTCGCTTCGAATTTGAAATCCGGATAGTGGACAAATCCCCAGTCATCAAAATCCTGGTGCCCGATTTTCTTTCTCTTGAACTCATTGATTTTCAGTTTGTCTTCGCGAAGACCATTAATCCTTTGTGAATATAATTGTGACAACATGACTCTGTCAGTTTGTAACATCGCTGCTCCCTCCATATCCCATTTTATGTTTTTACCGCATTCAAGCCTTCATTTACCAGTATTTCCACAGCTCTGTCCACCATAGCTTCGGTTGGAACTTCAACAGCCTTCAGCTCATTATCCATACCAAGCGCCGCATATTTGTTGTCACCCAGCTTGTGATACGGCATGACTTCAACTCTGCTTATGTTCAAAGCTTTAAGTATCCCGGCAATCCCGGGGATTTGTCCGTCATTGCACCCCGGAACAAAAGGTATCCTTACAAGTATCTGCTTTCCTGAAGCCGAAAGCCTTTCCAGGTTATCCAGGATACGGACATTGTCGGCACCTGTCTGCAGCTTGTGCACTGCCGGATCAGCCGCTTTTATGTCATACAGGAACAGGCCGGTGACAGGCAGTATCCTTACAAAGCTGCTCCAGGGAACATTTCCGGCCGTATCTACCGCCGTATGTATACCTTTTTCCCCGCACCGCTTCAGTATTTCATACAAAAATTCCGTCTGAAGCATACATTCCCCGCCTGAAAAAGTGACTCCGCCTTTCGAATTTTTATAATATAAATAATCCTCCATAATGGAAGCAAACACATAATCCGCATCCACAAGTTTACCTACGGCCGTTATGGCATTGGCAAAGCATACCTCGGCACAGGTCAGACATCCGCTGCACTTGGACCTGTTTATCATATGCAGCTGCTTATCATCAAGGAAATGCACACCATTGGGGCATGCCTTGAAACAGGCCCCGCATCCGATGCACCGGTCGGAATAAAACTCGATCTGGTTCTTCGGTGATATTGATTCCGGATTATGGCACCATTTGCAGCTGAGGTTACAGCCCTTGAAAAATACTGTGGTTCTTACTCCCGGGCCGTCATAAATAGAAAAATGCTGTATGTTGAATATATTTCCTTTGGAATTCACCGAAAATATCAACCCCCTTAATACCTATTCCCATATAAACATATCAAATATTTGTTATGTTTATTATATATTATATGTTTGTTATAATCAATTTATTTTTTATATTTTTTATAATTATAGTATCATGTCAAAACCGGCACCAGCATCCCACCTCCCCATGAGTAAACATACGGAGAATCCGGCATTTATAACCTATTGCAGCAGCAAACACCGCCGAATATTCACACATCAAGAACAAAGGTATTGACATATTTGTTATATTTGTCATAATATATATGAGTACATAATTAAACGGGAAGGATCCGTGGATATGAAGAATGAATCAAGAACACCGCTGTATGCAATGATTAAAGATTATATAAAAAAGCAGATTGCCGATGGAACTTTCAGCACGAACGACAGACTCCCTCCTGAAGTTGAGCTTATGAAAACCTTCAACGTCAGCAGGATTACCGTAACCAAAGCCCTGACAGAAATGGCTGATGAGGGTATGGTTTACAGAATACCCGGCAGGGGCACTTACGTCAGCGGAAATCCCGGCAGCAGTCCGGCAGATACAATTGATGCAAATGAGCCAAGAGCAAAAGACCCTGCAGAGGATAAAACAGCCATAGCTGGAAGCCCCCCGGAAGGATCGGGGCTGATCGGTTTTACCATCCCTACTCTCGAGGACTATTTCTCTACAAATATACTTAACGGTATTAAAAAGTCACTCGACGAAAGAGGTTACTCCCTGCTTATACAAATAACTTTCGACAGGGCAAAGGAAGAGCAGGCAATAAGGAATTTTATTAAATTCGGTGTTGACGGCATGATCATCTTTCCAGTGGATCAGGAGACCTACAACGAAGAAATCCTCGCTCTGAAGGTGAATCATTTTCCCTTTGTACTGGTGGACCGCTATCTCCCCGGAATAGACACCAGTTATGTAATTTCAAACAATGTACTCGGCGGGAAACTGGCCGTATCCCACCTGTATGAACTGGGTCACAGAAATATTGCAATCTGTACAAGCACGATGCTGCCCACCTCCTCCACCGGAGACCGCATAACCGGCTACCTCAACGAATTGTACGAAAGAGGAATAAAGGAAAATTCCGGGTTAATTATAAAAGATATTGATGTATCCAAATTCGAAAGCAGCCCGGGCGATGCATCTAAAGACAACCTACTCTCAGCCGAGAGCAATGGAAACAACCTGCGCCTTATAGACGTCCTCAAGCACGGAAAAGCTACCGCTTTCATTGTAACCGACGGAAAGACAGCAGTTTATATTTCCAGAGTCTGTGAACACCTGGGACTCCGTATTCCCGAGGACATATCGCTCATATGCTTTGACGATCCTTTATATACCCCCTTCAATTCAAGCTTTTTCACCCATATAAAACAATCCGAAAGATCAATGGGTTACAAGGCAGGAGAAATAATGGCCGATTTGCTGAAACCGGATAAGAAGGAGAACCTCCAGGAATATCACAAAATCATTCTGGATCCGGAACTTGTTGTCCGCAAGTCATCAGGTCCCGTCAGGAAGAATTAATCAAACAGTTCGATTGTAAACCGTTAAACAAAAAACTAACCCCCGGACCGGCAATTCCAGGGGTTAGCGCTTTGTTTAACGACATGGCAATTGATATCATGCCAGCTCAATGTTATGTCATACAGTTTTTTTGCATTTAAGCCTTCTAAAGTTCTCCCGACGGCTTTCTCAGCTCCTCCGATCCCCGCAGAGGCTCTCCGAATTCCGGCCGGCCTTCGCCGTTCCAATAAAAAGGCTGTGCCCGGGTACTTCTTAAAGCCGTATTCAGCTTCTGGCCTCTCTGTTCTGAAATACCATGGAAAATTATCCAATCCTCCTTGCCATCAGGAGACTTTACAAAGCTGTTATGGCCCACAGCTACCACCTGGTTTTTTACTGATTTTGAAAAAACAGGCCCGGCTGATTTTGTCCAGGAATCTTTCGCAAGCAGATCACTTTCCTCAGAAGCAGACACCATACCCAGGCAATAATCCTCAGTCCAGGTTGTGCTGGCGGAATAAATTACAAATATCCCGCCATTCCTTTTCAGGATGGCAGGTCCCTCGTTTATAGCCATTCCGCCCCGCATCTCCCAGTCAAATTCCGGTTTGGTCAATAGGACATTTTCACTTGAAAGCGTCCATGGATCAGACATTTTTGCAATATAAACCGCGGAGCCATACTCAGGAAAATTCCCGTAACCCGCATACAGGAAATACAGTTCGCCGTTATGCTGCAGCACGGTACCGTCCAATCCGGGAAACAATGTATTGACCTGACCTTTTTCGGTCCATGTTCCTGCCATCGGATTTTCCGATTCATTTTCCAAAACAAATATTCTTCTTGTTTCATCTCCCCCGCCATCGTTGGCAGTGAAATATACATACCATTTGTCCCTGATAAAATGTATCTCAGGCGCCCATATATTTTTTGAACAGGGTCCGGCTGCCTCAGGACTCCAGATCGTTTTCTTCTCAGCGCCGCCGATACCGGTAATGGATGGAGAACACCACAAATCAATTCTGTCCCCTCTCGTTACCATAAAATAATAACAACCGTCGTGATGCTTATACAGCCAGGGATCAGCTCCGTTTTCAAAAACAGGATTCCTAAATGTACTTTTCATTAAAGCTCATTCACCTTTCTTACGGCTTCAATATCAACCTTGGGTTTTCTGTCGGCCGTCAAAAGACCATTTACCTCCTGCATGACATCAGTCAGCTGAGTATAGCAATAGCCCCTGATATACCGGGTGCCTCTGATTGCACCGGTGATATCTCCATATCTTTCAAAAAAGCTTTTCTCATCACCAACTGCCCCGTTATACCCCCAATTACCGGATTCCTCGCTTTTAAAAGCAATTCCGCCATACTCGGTTACCAATATGGGCTGCCCCTCATACGCCGTCCCCTCGGCATACAGAAGTCTCCATTTATTCACCGAACCTGTCAGCATTTGCTCCTTGTCGGCATACTTTTCATTAAATTCCCTGCCCCAGGCCTCATAATCATGTATTCCGCAAATATCAGCCTCCACTTGCTCCCATCCGTCATTGGTACTGATCAAACGCGTTTTATCCATTGCGCGGATTGTATAATAGAGGGATTTCGCAAAATCCTGCTGGGTTTTATCAACATAAATATTCCTGACACCCCAGGATTCATTCAACGGCACCCATGTAACAATACAGGGATGATTATAGTCACGGTTGACAAATTCAATCATTTCAGTTGTGATATTCTGAGTTTCCTCCGCGTTGAAATCATACGCGCTCGGCATCTCGCCCCATACCAGCAAGCCTAATTTATCAGCCCAGTAATAATATCGCGGATCCTCTATCTTCTGGTGTTTTCTCGCTCCGTTAAAGCCCATTTTTTTAGTCATTTCTATGTCATAGACAATAGCTTCGTCACTTGGAGGAGTCAGCAGGCTTTCAGGCCAGTACCCCTGATCCAGTATGAGTTTCTGGTAGTAAGGACTGTTGTTCAGAAGTATAAGATCACCTTTTACAGATATTTTTCTCATGCCAAAGTAGCTCTTAAACCCGTCCGACCGCTTCCCGTTCTCTTTAACGGTAAATTCAACATCGTACAAATTGGGTTTTTCCGGTTTCCAGTAATGCAATTCATCTATGTTATCCTCTTCGGCCATATCGATGGTCAGCTTGAATATCCTTTTATCAATGGCGGTTACTATCTTCTTTTTTTCCTGCCCCTTGTAATTTACAGCAACAGCAAGCTCGGCATTCTTTGGCTCCCTGTCCAGAAAAATTTCAGCCAACACGGTTTTCCTGTCAATGTCGGGTGTCAATCTGAATTTGTCAACATACAATCCACCCACAGTTTCCAGCCAAACAGTCTGCCATATGCCCGAAGTGGCAGTATACCAGCAGCGGTCCGGCTTTTCCTTCCAATATTGCTTTCCCCTCGGCTGTGTGCAATCGTATCTATCCTCAACCTTAACGGTCAACCGGTTTTTTCCTGGTTTGATACTGTCGGTTATATCAAATTTGAAAGACACATTTCCGCCCTGATGTTTTCCGGCAAATTCTCCGTTGATCCAAACCTTTGCGGTGTAATCCACAGCACCAAAGTGAAGCAAAACTCTTTTTCCGGCAAAGCTGTCAGGAATCTCAAATTCTCTTTCATACCACAAATATTCATGCATTCCCTTGTCTGCAATACCGCTCAGCTCACTCTGGAAACAAAACGGCACCACTATTGATTTGGAAAAATCCCTGCCCTTAAACCATTTTTGTTCCTCACCGGCATTTTCATCATCAAATTCAAAGCTCCAACGGCCGTTCAGATTCAGCCATTCTTCCCTTTCAAAGTCCGGTCTCGGATATTCAGGCCTCGGCACACAATTATTGATCATAAATAACCCCCTGCTTTCCCATGATAATATTATATAATTGCAATATATATTATAATAATACAATATGTATTGCAATACTTCAATATATATTGCCCTTTTAATATGTGTATGTTATGATTTGGTTGCAATCTATAACAGCAAAGGAATTGTGCTAATGGAAAAAAGCCGTGAAATATTTACCGCTCAGATTCTGGAAACAGCAAAGGCTATAAATAGTAATCTGCGCTTGAGAATTCTCGAGGAAGTCAGCAGACAGCAGATGTCCATAACCCAACTGGTTGAAGTCCTTGGCGTAGCGCAGCCGACAGTGTCAATAAATGTACAGATTCTGGAATCGGCAGGCTTAGTCAGAACTTTGCTCGGTTCAAGCCGCGAGAAAGTAATTATAAGAACTTATGATTCGCTGGTCATCCATTTGCCGGTAAAAACCCCCTCTCCTTCCGAAAATGTTTTTGAGGTGGTTATGCCGGTGGGCCTTTACAGCAGCTGCAAGGTGTCTTCTCCCTGCGGACTCGTTGACATGAACGGAGTTATCGGTCTCCTGGACGACCCCAAGTCTTTTTACCTGCCCGGCCGTATATCTGCTTCATTAATTTATTTCAGCGAAGAGGGATACATTGAATACAACCTTCCAAATCCGTTAACGCAATTCAACCGGATAGCCTCAATAAGTTTCAGTGCCGAATTATGCGCCGAAGCACCCGGATATCAGCAGTATTACCCCTCCGACATAACACTTACCCTGAACGGAAAGGAAATCGGCACCTGGACGACCCCCGGGGACTACGGGGACCGGAAGGGCAAGAACACACCCGAGTGGTGGAGCCCGGGCAATACTCAATACGGCGATCTCGTAAGCTGGAGAATTGATGAAACCGGCTGTTACCTGAATGAGCAGCTATGTTCCGGTACGACAATAAATGCTCTGGATATTACGATAAACTCACCAGTTGAAGCACGCCTGGAGGTTAAGCCGGATGCCAGAAACCGGAAAGGTATGAATCTTTTCGGAGATGGTTTCGGAGATTATTCCCAGCACATCAAGGTCATATACATGCTGGATTCAATAAATGGTTAAAGCAGGCTGAATTAAGGCGTCCTTAGCTACTACAATATTCTTTTCAGCTTCGGGGATAAATGCGAGTGTTTAGAGCCGTTACATATCCGCACAGAAATGAAGCGCAGAATACATGATATAGCTACCTTATACGAAAACTAGAACAAGGAGTCTATTCATATTCACAATACTTTATGGTCGCTATATTGTGCTGTTTTGTTGTTTCCGCCAAACGCCAAGCAGGGCAAGCGTATTTGTTTCAGACATTTTACCTGGCAGCCGCCTCCGGGAAATTATTCGATCTGTTGACATGGCAATATGCCGATATTATACTGTAAGAAATTAAAATGTTATACAGGGAGGAGTTGGCATGAGCTTTGAAGCTTATATCGGAACCTATACATCAGGTGCAAGCAAAGGCATTTACCACACTAATATCAGTCCGGACGGGACTGCCGGGATATTGGAGGCTACACCCGCCAACAACCCCAGTTACCTGGCTTTTTCCCCTGATTTACAAAAGTTGTACGCAGTTAATGAAACAGAACGGTTTGGAGTATTCCCCGGCGGTGCAGTGAGCACCTTTGCCGTAGAAGAAGCAGGCCGGCTGCGTGCCATGGGTTTACAGGCAAGCTGCGGAGCATATCCCTGCCATATTTTAGCGTTACAGGACAGGCTCTATGCAGCCAATTACGGGAACGGTACCCTTGCAGCCTTCCTGCTGGAGGAGGGAATGCCGCAGCCAGCCCCACAGGTAATCCGGCACACGGGCCATGGCCCGAACCGTCAGCGTCAGGAGGGCCCACACACCCATTGCGTCACAGCCGTACCTGGCAGCGAGTTGATTTGTGCTGTCGATCTCGGCATTGATCAAATCCTGTTTTACCGGCCCACTCAAGCCGGTTTGGAACTCGTGGATGCAGTACCGGTCCCTTCGGGTGCAGGCCCGCGGCATGTCGTCTTTTCTCCCGACGGACGTCTGGCCTGGCTGGCATGTGAACTCTCCAACGAAGTCTGCACTCTTCGTTTCGATAATTCATGGTCGGTAACCGGCTGTTACCCCACCTTGCCGGATAGTTACAAAGACGAAAGCACCTGCGCCGCCATCCGTTTGAGCCCGGACGGCAAGCTGCTGTGCGTCTCCAACCGCGGGCACGACAGTATAGCCTGTTTCCGGACAGATAGTGAGACCGGTTCGCTTTCACTGATCGGCATTTTTCCAACCGGCGGTAAAACTCCGCGTGATATTGCGTTCAGCCCGGACGGTGCTCTGCTGCTCGCAGCCAATCAAGACTCCGGAACCATTACGGCGCTTCTTCCCGGGAAAAATTTTGCCCTGTTGGGAGAAATTCTGAGTATACCAAATCCCATATGTATTTTACCCCGGCCATAACAAGTTACATTTTTTTGAGACCCCGGGTTCCCTTTGCCCCATCCTGAAACCGGAAAGGGCCTTCCCCTTTTCAAACCACACGTACAGGAATTTACTGTTTGGAATTCCGGGGTGTACACATTCAAACTCAGTATTATAAGTGTCTCACCACTGTTCCATTTATGCTTCCCTTTGAGTTCTGTTTTGATAATCGCATAGATGTTCATGTCTAAATAATCGTGATAATAGTTCCTATATACGAACTATTATCACGATTACGAATATTCTTTTAATCCTGCATAATATTATATGTAAACATATTTACAACTATATTATCAACGAAGTGTTGCTTTATACGCATATTCGTGTGATATCCGCAGATATGTTTTAGTATTGACAAATAAAAATACAAGTGCTAAACTATCGATTAATTCGTAAATAAAAACTTAGTACGTAATTTTGAGTGATGGAGAGTTGATTTTGAAAACAAAAAGCAACCATAGAGCTACCAGCCGCGTTTTGGATGTTATGGAACTGATTGCTTCAAGTGCAAGCGGCTTTACACTTACAGAAATTTGCGAAAGGATTGATGCCCCCAAAAGCAGTATGTTTCCCATCCTGCACACTTTGGAGGCACGCGGCTACCTGGCGCAGAACCCTGCCGGTCTGCGCTATAAAATCAGTCAGATGGCATTCCAGACCGGCAACGCCTATCTTGAAAGTATTGATATTATGGATGAGGTTCAGCGTGAGCTGCAGAACATTGTTAACATATGCAGCGAAACCTGTCATTTCGCAATTTTAAGCGGCAGTGATGTATTTTATCTGAAAAAAGTGGATTCGCCCGAGGCAATCCGGATGATTTCAACGGTGGGTAAAAAAATTCCGGCATATGGCACTGGATTGGGAAAGGCGCTGCTGGCCGACCATAAGCCGGCCGACCTGCGACGCTTGTATCCTCAAGGCTTACAGCCCCTTACTGAAAATACCATCACCGACGTAAATATCCTGTACGAACAATTGCAGAAAGTTAAGGCTGAAGGGTTTGCGTATGAAGTGGAAGAATCCAATCAATACATCCGCTGTATTGCAATCCCGTTGCACCAAAATAAGAAAATCGTGGCTGCCGTCAGTGTTGCAATTCCTGTTTTTCGATATTCCGGTGAAAAGGAAATCTTAATCAAACAGCTGCTGCTGAATGCCAAAAACAAGCTGGAGTCCATACTATCAAAAATCAATATTGACTTTAACAATTTGCTTTAAATCACAAATTATTTATACGGATAGGGAGGATATAACTTTGCCTGATGTAATTACCATAGGAGAAACCCTGGCGGCTTTTGCCCCTGTCGAAAGCGTCCGCCTGCGATATGCCTCCGGTTTTCGAATGCGCATTGCCGGAGCGGAAAGCAACACAGCCATCGGCCTGCAAAAGCTGGGCTGCAGCGCCGGCTGGATCAGCCGGCTGGGAGATGACGAATTTGGAGCCTTTGTTCTGAACAGCATCCGTTCGGAAGGCGTGGATACCACAGGTGTGCACATAGACCCTTCACGGCGGACGGGAGTCATGTTTAAACAGCCGTTGGCCAATAATGAAACTGAAGTTTCATATTACAGGGACGGCTCAGCAGCCAGTGCCCTGTCTCCCGACGATATTGACGCAGCGAGCATTGCAAATGCAAAACTGCTTCATGTCACCGGAATTACCCCTGCGCTGAGTAAGAGCTGCCACCGGACAATTGTGCACGCCATGGATATTGCAGCCAAAAACCGTACCCCTGTCAGCTTTGACCCCAATATACGCCTTAAGTTATGGAAGGAGACGGAATTCCATCCCATCCTGACGGAATTAATCGCCCGGTCCAATATATTGATGCTGGGAATGGAAGAGGCGGAAATACTGTTTTCCACCAAAAGTGTCGAGCAGATTTTTCAGGCTGTGTTTAAGTTCGGCAGCATTACACATCTTGCACTGAAGGACGGCGCCAACGGCTCCTACGCGGGAACCTCCACCGATTATCTGCACATCCCTCCCCATCCCTGCAAATGCATTGATCCCGTGGGCGCAGGAGATGGGTACAATGCCGGTTTCCTGTTCGGACTTTTAGAGGGAATGGATATTGAACAGTGCGGTAAAATAGGCAACATAGTTGGCGCCCTGGCTACCGAAACCAAAGGTGATATCGAGGGATATCCATCTCGCAAATATCTGGAGCAGCTATTACAGAAAAAACAAAATATTTTTCGTTAAAGGAGGATATCCATGTATTCAATCCTTAAAAAGTCACCCATCATAGTTATTTACCGCAATGTTCCGCTGGAAATTACCATTCCCTATACGCAGGCTGTTTTATCAGGGGGCCTCACCGCTTTTGAAGTGGCGCTCAATACGCCCCACGCGCTGGAGCAGATCCGCCTGATGAAACGGGAATTCGGCGAACAAATTACCATAGGAGCGGGAACAGCTACGGATTTGCGCCTATGCCATGATGCCCTGTCGGCAGGAGCCTCCTTTTTGCTGTCTCCCGGCAGCAATCCCGAGGTTTTGCGCTTCTGTTCCCAAAACCAGATCCGCTTTATGCCCGGCGTGATGACGCCGTCGGATGTGGAGCTCTGTGTCAATCACGGCTTCCATGTTTTGAAGCTATTCCCCGCGGGCGACCTGCCTGCCGGTTACATCAAAAGCCTGAAAGGGCCCTTTGACACCACCGACTATGTGGCTGTGGGCGGCGTAAAAGCCGACAATATCGCAGGCTTTCTTGCCAGCGGCTTTATCGGCGTCGGTATCGGAAGCAACCTGGTGCCGAAAGAAGTAATGGAGCGGAAGGATTGGGCAGCCGCGACAACGCATATTATCAAACTTGTCAGCAGCATTTCCGGGCAGGAGAATAAAACAAAATAATCTGTTAAAAAGGATATCTTAGTTACATAGTAAAACAATATCTTTCCGGGCAGTTTTGTTTAGATTGAATAAAATTCTATGAATTATTTACAATTGATAAGGAGGAAGAATATGAAACTGAAATCGGTGCACACTTATCTGGTTCGGCCAAGATGGTGCTTTGTCGAGCTTACCACTGATGAAGGTCTGACCGGATGGGGGGAACCCGTCCTCGAAGGCCATACGGGTGCCGTAAAGGCTTGTGTGGAGGAAATGGCCGAGTATCTTATCGGCCGCGACCCCACTCATATTGAAGATATTTGGACAACACTCTACCGGGCCGGATTTTATCGCGGCGGCGGTGTGATGATGAGTGCCATTGCAGGAATTGACCAGGCACTCTGGGATATTAAGGGCAAGCACTTTGGGGTTCCCGTCTATGAATTGAACGGGGGTGCCTGCCGCGAAAAAGTGAGAGTTTATTCCTGGATTGGCGGTGACCGCCCATCGGATGTGGGAATTGCAGCCAGAGAAAAGCTGGATGCCGGTTTCACCGCCGTCAAAATGAATGCAACCGAAGAACTGCAGTACATTGACAGCTATGATAAAATTGACGCTGTTCTGGAGCGGGTGGCGGCAATACGGGAAAGCTGCGGGAAGTACTTCGGTATAGCTATAGATTTCCATGGTCGCGTCCATAAGCCTATGGCTAAAGTTCTGGCTAAAAAGTTGGAAGAATTCGACCCCATGTTTATTGAGGAGCCGGTTCTGTGTGAACAAATGGAGCTGTTTCCGGAAATTGCCGCCTGCTGTAATATCCCAATTGCCACCGGAGAACGCCTTTACAGCCGCTATGACTTCAAGCGCCTGCTGCAAACAGGCGGTGTTGATATAATCCAGCCGGATCTTTCCCACGCCGGCGGCATTACCGAAGTACGGAAAATTGCCTCCATGGCTGAGGCATATGACGTCGCCTTGGCGCCGCACTGCCCGCTGGGGCCAATTGCGCTGGCTTCCTGCCTGCAGGTGGATGCGGGTTGTTACAATGCGGTTATTCAGGAACAGAGTATCGGAATCCATTACAATGTCGGACAAAGCGTGCTTGACTATGTTAAAAACACAGAGGATTTTGCTTTCAGCGATGGCTTTATCCAGCTGCCCAGGCTGCCCGGTATCGGAGTTTCGGTCAATAAGGAACTCGTACTGGCGGAAAATGAACAGCCTCATTCGTGGAAAAACCCTGTCTGGCGTCACCGTGACGGCTCAATTGCCGAATGGTAATTAAACAACGAAAAAACTGTAAGCAGTTGTTTTGAATTTACACAACTGCTTACAGTTTTTAATTGACTTTTATGCTATTAGATTTATTTTACTGCATTTGATTTTTAATCAGGTTATACAATACCTGAGCCATTTGCGCTCTGTTGGTTGTATCCTTCGGCGAGATCCTTCCAAGATTTCCGCCTATTATTCCGTTTTCTGCAAACATTGTCATTGCAGGCTTTGCCCATGCAGCAATCTCATTTGTATCACTGAACTCATCCAGACCCATTCCTGAATTTCCGGCAGGAACTTCATCTATCAGCTTCAATATGTTGTACAGAAGTGCAAACATTTCCTCTCTGGTAATTTCTTTTTCGGGTGCAAACCTGTTGTTTCCGACTCCTTCGGAAATACCAAGTCTTTTTGCTGCCGCCAGGTAACCCGTATAGAATTTGTTTCCCGCATCTGTAAAGTTATCAGCCGTTTTTTCATCGGCCTTTATCTCATATGCCTTCATTACCATTGTGAGGAATTCCCCTCTGGTCAGCTTTCCTCCGGGACTGAAATTGCCGTTGCCGGTACCCGTTGTAATGCCTCTTGCGGCTATAAAATCAACCGCTTTGGAATACCATGCTCCGTATGCTACATCCTTAAAGCTGACCTTGTTGTAGCCCACTGCATATTCCAATAAATTGTTTGTCTTAAAGCTTATCATTTCTGTTTCTTTGTTATACACGCAGTTGCTTACAATTTCCAGGCCGCCCTGTGAATTTATGCAGTATATGACAATAGCCTCGGTATCCTCTCCCGCTTTTGGAGTATATGGAATAGATACTGTTACATTTCCTGCAAACTCCGATATTGTTTTGCCGCCGCTGGTAACACTTAAATCGACCACCGGCCTGCCGCCTGCAGTCCGTTTTACCTCATCGGACAAAGTTGTGCTGTCAACCCTGGAGGCTGTAATTTTTACATCTCCCGTTGCTGCCTGGGAAACTGTTTTAACAGATTCCTTATCAAAGGACATGACTGCAATAGGTGTTGAAACAGTCATCGCAGCTATCTTGTTGCTGACAACCTTATCAACTGCTGCTTTTGGCAAAGTGACCTCCACAGCTTTTGCATCGAAAGGAGCAGATACCTTTATTTCTACATTTGCTGCCGTACCTTTATCCATTTTTGCCGCTGCTTCAATTACCTTGTTTATTGCTTCGGTAACTTCTTTTTCTGTAACTGCGGCTGTGGCCTTTCCATCCTTATCAGTTTTTGCTGCTGCTGCAATTGTACTTGTAACAGAGCCGTGACCTGACGCATTTGCATCGGATATCGTATTATTTGGCGCAGCAGGGGGTGGAGTTGTATTGGTACTGCTGGAACTTCCGCTACTTCCGCTGCTGCCGCCATTACCACCGCCATTGCCGCTGTCAATATACGGTTGTACCGTAACAACACATTGTGCCGTACCGCCATCTGCTGTTGTCGCTGTGATTGTTGTAGTTCCTGTACGTATTGCAGTAACCTGTACGGTTGTTTTTCCATTTTGCGCATCATATGAAGGCGTACCCAATGACACTATGCTGTTTCCTACTCTGAAACTTACTTCCTTATCTACCGCATCCTCAGGAACAACGGTTGCAGTCAGAGTAAAGCTGTCACCTGGATAAAGTGTCTTTGCTGCAGTATCGAATACTACACTGGCCGGGAGCACATTTACAGCACACCTTGCAATTCCTCCGCCCGTTGTGGTCGCAGTAATAATAGCATTACCTACCTTTGCAGCATTCAAATGCACTACAGTTATTCCACCGGGAGTGCTGGTCTCGCTTTCTCCTACTATAACAGCATCACTGTCCGAGCTGAACAGCACTATACTGTCAATAGCCCCAGGTGAGGTTATGGTTGCAGTAATTGTAAATTCCTGACCCCTGTATACTGATTTGGATGTACTATCCAGGGTTATAAGACCCGGTTCTCCAGGGTTCGTAACCTTAACCAGCCCATTCATGGCTGCAATTATTGCATTTACAGCAAAATCTATTTCCTGCTGTGTGGCATAATCATTAAAGTAAACTGAATTAGCATCAGCAAGCAGCTTTTCAAAATCAGCCTTTTCCCAGCTTTCTGGTGTATAATCCGCCTGTTTTAACGCTTTTATCTGTGATATAACCGTTACCAGAGAAGCCTTATCCGCCTTTTTCTCCAATTTATCCATTGCCGTTTGGAGATTTTGTATTTCAGCATCAACCTGCCGTTGTGTTGCATTACTGTCACTCAGTGCAGCATTGGCGTTTATTAAAGCAGTGTCTATATCCGAAGCAGTCCACGATGAGGATATATAGTCATTTTGGTCAAATTGTGAAGCTATATCGTAAAGTGCCTGCAGATCATTTTTATATGTGTTTACTTTAACCGTGCACAAATCATATTCAGAACCGGCCGAATGGCGGACTATAATAACCGAAGTACCTCCTGAAATAGCCTCCAGCCTGGCAGCGTAAGTTCCCTGTCCGCCTGCAACGGAATCCCCGCTGACTACCGGAGTTCCTACAGTAACTGCGTCTGTATTATATGATTTAAAATCAGCACTGTCCGTTTCAGAATACGGAGCTATCAGAGCCTTCAACTCAAGGGTATCTCCCTTGTTTAAGGTTACTGCATGCTTGTCCAGCTTATATGAGTAATCGCCATAAACCTCAATTTCATAAACAGCTAATCCATATTTTGTGGCCATTACACCTTTAACCCGTATGTAACGGACTGTAAGCGGCTTGAATTTTACATCATCCTGCTCATTGCCCTTGTATGTACTTCTATTAATATTGGTAATAGGCAGCCACGGGCCTGCCGGATCATTGGAATATTCCAAATATACATTCTGGGTATTTACTTCCCAGAAAAGCTTTATTTCATTTACCGATACAGGTTGACCCAGATCAACGTAAAAGGAACGCTCGGTAGCATTTGCAGTACCTCTGCCTGTACTGGCCCTGGTTCCCATATTTCCGTCTGTCGGCACAGTTGTTGTATATGGAGACTCAATATTAGCACTGCCGCTCCAGCTTGAATCAAATGTTACTGTTTTGCCGTAGGCCAAGTTCTGCCTTCCCCCATAGTTTGGCAGAGGAGCAGGTACATCGGCTTCTCCAAATACTTCAAATTCATACATCGATATTCCGTAGCTGTTAACCTTAGTGATGCTTTGCAGCCTGATGTATCTGGCATCAATGCTTCCTTCGGGGAAGGTAAGGACTTGAACCCCGGGCTTGTCATTAGTAAAAGTATTTACGTCGGTCCAGGCACCCCCGTCATCTGACGTCTGAATTTTAAAACTGGTTGAATAAGAGCTCTCCCAGGATATCCTGATTGTTCTTACTTTTGACTTTGCTCCCAAATTGACCTGCCACGACGCATTGGCAGCCGTTGTGGGTCCTGACCATCTTGTAGCGTCATTCCCGTCATTTGCATAACTCGCCATGCTGTTGGCATCGTTTCCACTGCTTGACGATGGTTTTAATACTGCAAGATTTACAGCATAATTTATACTCAGATTTTTTATCTCATACCCATTCTTTTTATTGCTTGAGAGCATTAATATGCGGATATGCTTTGCCTGAACATATGGCAGGTCAATTTCTTCCTTCCCGCCGCTTCCATGCCACTGCAAATGCCCGTCGGTCCAATTGGCATTATCTGTGGAGTATTGGACTATATATTCCTTTGCATAATCGGCACCCCAGTCAATAGTGATTTTATTGACAAGAGAATTTGGATTATCGATATTATAGACAATATACTGGCTTTCATCAGGTTCCGAACGCCAGGAAGTATCCATGGAATCATCTATTGCATTCAGAGGAGCATATCCGGGTAAAAATGAACTTGCCCCTATATTGCTGGCGGAAAGGGGAACATCGGTTAAAGTCTGGGTAAGCGATTGTCCCATATAAATTCCGCTTCCAAGATTATATCTCCCATATAATGTGTCCTTATCAGTCTCAGCAATTTTTACGTCAACTATCAAGCCCGGTGTTTCTGGATTTGCTACGGTCACCTTTGGTGTTCCGGAACTTTCGTCAATAATTGCCAGACAGGGCTGATTCACTGTTATGGTAGCACCGGTGCAGTATTCAAAACTTCCTGCAGTGTAAAAGATTAATTGTGTCTGCTTTAAGCCTTCATTTCTTACCGCCTGCAATTCCGTTGTATTTGACAAAACCTCAACCGGGATATTCTGGGAATATGCTTCAACTTCGGCCGAATCCTTTCCCGGAACAACAATATACTGGTAGGAAGCATTCGCCGGGTTAATACCATGGTTGAAATAAAGTGTGAATGCCTGCTTTGTTTGAGACGGCTGGTTCAGCCAACTTGATGTCTGGTCCATATTTGAGGCACTGACATTGGAGTCGGCCGGGAACACATAACCTATCTGATCATTGTAAGCCCATTTGGGATTTGTATATGTTACAGGTGCTGTCCCCTTTGGCAGCGGGACTCCATCAATTGATGCATTGTTCTTTGCAATTGCCTGGTTAATGGTGGTATGAACCTCTACGGGGCGGGTTGACGAGATTCCTGTACCTAAAGCCACCATCTCGTCATCAAAGTAAAAATATCCCTTGCGTGCAACAGTATTATCCATATCCTGGGTAAATACCGATGCACCATACATGCCGTCGGATACTCCCCCTACAAAGCTTGAATTTGCATTAAATTTGCATTCCAGCGTGTATGGCATCTTTTCATTAGGAGCTGTCGTACCCGGATAATGCGACCAGTTAAAAGCCGGAACCAGATCAGTGTACTCACGTCCGTTGACAAAAATTGCTGTTGTGCCTGCCGCATTCCAATAAATTTCATTTCCTACGGACGACCGGAAAGTGGACCGGTATTCACCGCCATTAATACGGCTTGAGCTCATTTTAGTCATAATTCCGTAATTATCGCGCATTTGAGAGGTATAATCAGACCGCCAGAAATGTTTATTCCCTACCAATCCATTTGTTGCAGAATTACCTCTTATGTTATCAACCAGCTGCTGGTATTCCGCTCTGCGCTCGGGGTCGGTATCATATTGTGCCATTATCATCATCCCGGGCAGAATATCGGCTGCATAGCTGCCGACACCTTCAATAGTATTATACCTTCGATACCCCAGGTACAGGAAACCAAACTCTCCCCGGATCATCCATCTGGTACCGTCGAGTATGTAAAATTCCAGTCCCTTTAAGGCTTCTTCGGTAAAAGCAAAATTAGTTCCGCTTGTATATCCGACCCACGTGGCAACCATATTAAACTGGGCCATTCCATAGCCCTCACTGTATAACTTGGCGCCATGGCAGTAGAAGCTTGAATCTGCCTGAACCGCTTCACTGGAGGTTCCTTTTTGATCAACTGCAAGAGTTTCTCCCAGGGTTGCAATTCCTTTTGTAATCTCCGGATAATCATGCTGTACCAGCTTCTTGTATAAGTAATCCTGTGTTCGCCAAACACCGTTTGCACCTACCGTATCCAGACGTCCCTGATTGTAGTTAATGCACACATCCAACGCCTGTTTGCTTATGATGCCTTCCATAAAAATACCTGTCACACCCATACACATGGCTTGTCCGATTTCATTTTCCCACCAGTTTGTGGATGAAGGCTTAACACTGTCCCAATAAATCAATGCTCTTTCAATGGCATCCTTTATTACAGGATTTTGATATGCTTCATTACCTTCCTGATTATATCCCATTGCCATTGCCGTTATACGGTATAAAGCATAATATGGACTCCACAAGGTACCATTTGCACTATTGGTACGGTCAGCATAATTTACATCTGACCAACTGCCATCCGGCTGAATGGTATTTGCATACTCCATTGACTTGGATATATACCCGAAAATGTCAGAGCCACTGACTACCCGATAAGAATCACTTGCTAAAAATGTGGCTTTGATCCTATCTTTGACAATTTGAGCACTTTCACTGTCCGTCATGCCTGCTGCATATACCGGCGATATGGACAGTGTTGAAAATGTAGTGAGTATCAGTGCTAAAACCAATAACACAGCTGTCATTTTTTTCAAGTGGTTTGCCAGGCTCTTCTGTCTTTTTCGTATCTGTGACATATTGTTCCCCCTTATTATTAGTAATTGCTGCAAAATTAAATTTCAAAATTCTGCATATATTAAGGCTTTAAAGCCTAATATAACGAGCTTATAGCTATCCAATGTGTCCTTTAGGGCACCTTGCCTCCACAGGTGTAAGTCCTTACTTCAAGCCTAATGAACCCATAACATCCTCTATGGGGATCTCGGCATAACACATATGAGTATCAGCCGCCCCATAGTATACTTTTACAACAGCATTTTCATATATCACTCCGCAGGTAAATATTACATTTCCAAAAAATCCATTTATCTCGTAGTCTTCTACCGGTTCCATGATAGGCTTCTCACTTCTTGCAATCACTTTCCAGGGTTGTTCCGGGTCCAGAAGCATAGCCCCCAGACAATACT
>JAEVZU010000025.1 GCA_023392075.1 Bacillota bacterium
AAAATGAACTCCTCACCACATTCCTTGCAAACCAAGGTTTTGTCATTATACATTGTATCGCCCCTCACTTAACAGGTATTTTAATATTTTACATTATATTACATACTTTACCATTATTCAATAACAAATTTTTTTGAGGGGCATAAAACCGAGATTTAATGGGCTGTTTAAAGTCAGTTAATATCGGCTGAAAGCCGTAAAAATGTTTATCTGTATAAATTTACAATACCGTGCATATCATTCCATTTGCTTTCCATATCCTCAACCATTTTGAACTGCGTCCTGCATCTGTCAAGATTGTGCTCTTCCCTATGTATTTTAAAATAAACATCTCCGCTGAGATAATCGGTCAAAAAACGCATACCGCATTCCAGGGTCATTAACTTTGCACTCAAGGGCAAAAGCTCGATCTCCATATCCGTCAATACTTCCCGTGTTGCATCCAGATAACCCTTTGTATATTTCTCAAAAAGTTTCAGGTCCATACAAACTTTTGACAGATCCCGTTCGTCCTCATCGGCAGGATTTGTTCCGGAGCGTATTGCATCTCCAAAATCGTACAGAGCGGAACCGGGCATTACGGTATCCAGATCCACAACGCAGATACCCTCTCCTGTTTCATCATCAATCATTACGTTATTGAACTTTGTGTCATTGTGTGTAACTCTTACCGGAAGCTTGCCGCTTTGAAGCAATTCAACTATTTTACCGGTTTCCTCAGCCCTTTTATTTACAAACTCAATTTCTGCCTTTACTTTTGCGGCCCTGCTATAAGCATCAGCCTTTACAGACTCTGAAAAAGACCTGAACCTCTCCCTTGTATTATGAAAATCAGGTATTACTTCATACAGTGAACCGGCTTTAAAATCCTCCAGCAGATTCTGAAACTTGCCGAAAGCATTACCTGCATTGTACAGGTGATCCTCATTTTCAACAATCTGATAGGTTCTCGCACCTTCGATAAATTCATATGCCCGCCAGTATTTGTCATCTCCGGTCCTTAAAAAGCTTTTACCTGAGACGGTATATACCAGATTCAGCGTTTGTCTCCTGTAATCACTCCCTTTTGCTATGAGCTTCTGTTTGATATGGTTGGTAACCTTCTCGATATTACTCATAAGCTGTTCAGGATTTTTAAATATATTATTGTTGATTCTCTGCAGTATATACCTGTGCTTTGTACCGTCACTTTTCTGAAAGTTTGCCGCATAGGTATCATTGATGTGACCGAAACCATAGGGGGCAGCATCTATGAATTCACCGTCAAACCTGAAGCCGGCAACTATTTCTTTGAAATCAATCTGTGCTTTATCAGGCATTTTTTAAATCCTCCCATAGATTTTTCGGATACTTGCCGGCAAGAACCATATCTCCTATGGATTTTTTAACAACAGGCTTATCTTCCTGATAGGTCACCCCATACCACTTATCAGGGGTGGAAAGAACTTTAACATCAGCCTTTCCCGATTTGATGAGGCTGTCTACCACTGTCGGAAGGAAATACTCTGCTTTTAAAATATTCTCCTTGCTGTTTTTAAGAAATACTGGGAACTGTTCTTCAAGCTCATTGAAAAAGCTGGGATTGAATCCCCAGGTATTCATTGAAACTATGCTTCCCTCAGGTATCAATATCCAATTCCGGTCGTCCTCGGTATATTTAGTCTCACTTCCAAATTTCATGATTTTGGTTCTTTCATGAATATCAACAAGATTTCCGGAGGCATCCGCATTGCAAACCCCTCTTGCCACATGTCCGTGCTCGGTCAGCGTGTTTTCAAGTACGAAACCCACCATGCAGTATTTATATTTGTCTTCGCCGTCATCATTATTTGACAGAAAATCGTTCAGAAGCCTGTAAGTATCGGCTCCGTAAAAATCATCGGCATTTATTACGGCGAACGGTGTTTTAACCACTGATTTTGCACTCAGAACCGCATGTCCTGTCCCCCATGGCTTTACTCTGCCCTCCGGCACCGCAAATCCCGGCGGGACATTGTCAATATTCTGATAAACATATTCAACGTCAATAAGTCCTTCTATTTTTTTACCAATAACTTCACGGAAGGTTTCTTCAATTTCCTTTTTTATTATGAATACTACCTTGCTGAAACCGGCCTTTATTGCATCATATATTGAATATTCCATAATAATTTCACCGTTGGGACCCACCGGATCGATCTGCTTTAATCCGCCATACCTGCTCCCCATGCCGGCAGCCATTATTACTAAAGTAGTTTTATTGTTCATGCATTATTCCTCCTTTGACCTGTAGGGTTGCTTTGGGTAACTAAATATGTTTATCCTGAAACCTTCGGCAAACCCTTACTTGTACCCTTCGGGATTTTGAGACTGCCATCTCCAGGAATCGGCACACATCTCATCAATTCCCTTTTCAGCAGCCCAATTCAATTCGATTCTTGCTCTGTCGGTGCATGCATAACAGGCTGCTATATCTCCTGGCCTTCTTTCCACTATCTTATAGGGGATATCCTTTCCGCAGGCTTTTGAAAACGCCTTGATCATCTGAAGTACACTGTACCCCGTTCCGGTGCCCAGGTTGTATGGCCTGATTCCTATATGATCTTTTGCAAGCTTTTCAATTGCCTTTACATGACCTTTTGCAAGGTCTACTACATGTATATAGTCCCTGACTCCGGTTCCGTCCATAGTGTCATAGTCATTTCCGAACACTTTTACTTCTTTATGCTTTCCAACTGCAACCTGTGTTATATACGGAATCAGATTATTCGGTATTCCGTTGGGATCTTCACCAATAGTACCGCTTATATGGGCACCGATTGGATTAAAATATCTCAAAAGGGCAATATTCCAGGAATTGTCGGCAAAATGAAGATCTTTTAATATATCTTCAATCATAAGCTTTGTTTTACCATAGGGGTTGGTTGCCGACAGTGAAAAATCCTCAGATATGGGCACACTGACCGGATCACCATATACTGTAGCGGATGAACTGAACACCAGATTTTTCACTCCATACTTCTGCATCAATTCGCATAATATAAAGGTTCCGGTCAAATTGTTGTGATAGTATTTCAAAGGTATTGAAACCGATTCCCCAACTGCCTTTAAGCCGGCAAAATGGATAACACAATCAATGTTTTCATCTACAAACACTTTTTCAAGGGATTCCCTGTCAAGCAAATCCAGTTTATAAAATTTAACGTTCTTACCGGTAATTTTTTTTACCCTTTCAACTGCCGTTTCCTTGCTGTTGCATAAATTATCTGCAATAATGACCTCGTAACCGGCCATAAGCAGTTCAACACAGGTATGAGTGCCTATATACCCGGCTCCCCCAGTAACTAATACTCTCATATTAACCTCCATGAGCCACATTTGTGGCCGCAAAATGTAATGAAAACCTATATCCTTTATCGCAATGTGGCGAATAAAGGAGGTTAATTGGCATGTGCGCTTTCAAAGTATTTCTAAATACTTTGAATATTTCGCACGGCCATAAATTCACAGGTTAGTTTGTAAGACGAGCATTAACGATGTCTTTCAAACTAATCCTCCTCGCGATGCCGGCAAATTTTATTCTATAAAAAGTGCCTTATATTGTTTACTGTATATATAGTGTATAATTAATTGAGCATAATGTATTTATAATTTTTCATCATTTTCTTATAATAAATCATATAAATACCAGTTAGTGGTCTGTAACATCTAAAAAGTATATTGCCCGGTGAGAAAAATTTAACCGCCGGCAATGTATGAATTTAGATGTTACAGACTACTAAAATGCACAGTAAATATTTTATACAATATGGTTGAATAAAACAACCTCGAGGTAATAAATAGATAGGGGCATATATGAATCTTATTGAAAATATAAATTACACCAGCATATTAAAGTATGGAACCATTGTATATGACGGTTTTGACAACGCAATAATTGATATTGAAAATTGCGGCTGCCAGTCTGAATATTCCGTTCACGAGATTACCGTTAATATCAAGGACATTTACAGTCTTTTCAAACATGACAGCAAAGTCGTAACGGATATTGTAAGCGGACTGGCCCTTCTGTATCTGACAGGTTCACCGGAAGAAAGCGGATGCTTCTATTTGCTGGATAAACCTATTGTATTGAATCCGGGAGTTTATTACAATATAATTTCGCTCTACGGAAGCTGCTGCTGCAGGCTGGGGTACTCTGACTCCGGAAAAAAAGTCGAGCTGCAAGCACCTATAGAAGGTCCTCTGGGAATGTCATCCAAGATAAATATATCAAAAATACATACCCTATTTTACCAGGAGAAGGAAAAAGGCTTTAGTTTTAAGGGTGAAGTCCATGATTTTCTGGAACTCACTTATATAGACAAGGGTAAAATGTATACTTCCATAGATGGCAGTACGATACAGGTCGAGCAGGGTGAAGTAGTGTTCTACGACCGGAATCAGTTTCATTCGCAATGGTCTGATAATGATCAGACAGTATCCTTTATCACCCTTACCTTTGATATTGACCTGATGGATTCAATACTCTTTAATAAAAGTCATGCAGTTGACAATGATATGAAGGCTCTGCTCCAAAAAATCATATCTGAAAAGGAGAATAATTCTTTATATTCCGAAGACTTGATATTATGCTACCTTAAGGAATTTATCGTCAAGCTGGTAAGAAACCTCCTCCTGGAAAAGGTAATTACCCAGCAGGACAGTGATATACGGAATAGAATTGATAATACGATCATTGATAAATGTCTGGATTTTATTGATAAACATATTGAAACAAGGGTCTCTGTTCCCGATGTGGCAAGAAATATTCCTATAAGCCCCTCCTATCTTTCATCAATTTTTAAGAAAAAAATGGGCATTACGGTTATTGATTATATAAATAATTTAAGACTGGAAAAGAGCAAGGATTTAATTAATACAAGCAGCCTTAATTTCTCACAGATATCCGAAAGGCTGGGATACTCGTCAATTCACTATTTCTCCAGACAATTCAAGCTGAAGTACGGCATAAGTCCCTCCGAATATGCCAGATCCATCAGGAGATAATTATTTTTTCAGCTGGTTGAGTATTTCGTCAAGCTGGTTTTTATTATCGCACCGCAGCATCGGTTCGAAAAGATCACCTTTCTGTTCCAGCCGCGCTGCAATATTCTTCAGCGTAAACATTTCAGGCCGTATTCTGCCCAGTTCATTCCATTCAATCGGAGTAGACACTGCAGCGCTTTTCACAGCTCTGGCTGAATAAGCCGTAATCATACTTTTCCCGTGCCACATCTGCAGCCAGTCAAAGTATATCTTTCCTTCCCGGTTTTTCTTCATTCTCTCGGTAGTGACCGTACTGCTGAGTTTATGGGCAAAGTACTCCGCAAAGAACTCATTAAGCATTCTGGCAGTATCATAATCATACCTTGCACCGGTGGGAATGAATATCTGAAGGCCGGTAGCACCCGAGGTCTTTATAAATGCTGTTATCCCAAGGGCCAGCAGAGTTTCATGTATATTCACAGCTAATTCCGATACTTCCTCAAAGGTATTGCCCTCATCCGGGTCAAGATCAAAAACCAAACTTGAGGGATGGTCCGGTTTTTCATGGACATTAAAGCTGGTATGCAGCTCCAATGCAGCCTGAGTACAAAGCCAAACCAGCGTTGCCGCCGAATTCAATGCGATATAGTTCTTATCATTGAATTTAACGGTTTTAACCCATTCCGGCGTATTTACAGGCTTTTCCTTTTGAAAAAAGCTTTTGTCACCAATCCCGTGGGGATAACGTATGGAGGTCAGCATCCTGTTTTCTGCATATCTTACTACGTATGGTGCAAGCTTTGTCATAGTTTCGATGAACTCCAGCTTTGTGATGTTGGCCTCCGGCCAAAACAGCTTGTCCGGATTTTTAACACTTATTATTTTATTTTCAACTTCAACTTTAATATCAACTATTGTTTCCATCAATCTGTCAACACCTTTCCATCAGCCTCTTCCATTGGCAAATTAGTAAATCCGAGTATTTTGGGATGCCTGAAATGTCCGTCATTTGACAGTTCCAGAAACCCAATCCAGCAGGTTATTGCCGGAATGGTCCAGGTCAGTCCGGTTCCTGTTATATCAATATCTGTAATCCCATCCGGTTCAAAAGGGCATTCCTTCTGTACCAGCTGGTCTCTATACTGGCTGAGCAGCTGCAAATCCGAGCCTTTCAAACCAAGTGAGGCCTTTCCCATATAAAAAAGCTTTGAATCTGACTCAGTCCTGATACCCATTAAAAGTGAATTGGGCAGTTTATCCTTCCATTGAATTCCTCCGATGATACACAGCATCTTCTTTGTAAATTTTGTTTTAAACCACTCTTCATGCTTCTTTCCCGGCATATAATAACTGTTTAGTTTCTTCGAAACTATGCCCTCCATGTTATTAAGCTTCATATTTTCATAGAGTTCATTTCCATTTTCAAAAATCGGGGACAAAAATACGGTATTGCTGTTTTGAATAACAGGAGCCGTAACCTGTTCGAGAATATGCTTCCTTTCCTGCAAGGCCGTCCTTGTAAGCTGCTCGCCATTGTACATCAATATATCAAAAAGCATATATTTTACAGGATAATTTTTTAAGTAGTACTGAAGGTTGCGTTTATTTTTTACCGTTTCTCTGACAAGAACGTTATGGAAACTGGGATATCCCTGGTTATCATGAACAACTATTTCTCCGTCCAGCACCATATCTTTTCCTCCAAGTATGGTTTCCAGAATATTGAGTTCGGGATAAAATCCGGTTCTTTCATTTCCTTTCTTTGTATAAACCTTCATATTTCCCGATTGAAGGTATATCATTCCACGTATACCATCCCATTTTATTTCGTGAATATACTCATCCCCTTGTTTAATCCCGGAAATGCTGACAGGTTCCATGGGAATTATCCAATTCATGACTTAACGGCTTCCTTGGTTTTTCGTGTCTTTTTCTTTGGTTTTTCTTCTCCGTTGCCGTCCGATGCCTTACGTGTCTCAGGCAAGTCTGTATTTTCTTTTGTTTCCTCCATAGCCGCTGCTTTTTTTCTGCCCCTGTCAGCAGTTTTTTTACTCGTAACGTCAGCAGCTTCAGCATATTTATCAGCTTTTGTATCTGATTCGGTTTTTTCATTCCCGGCATCATTGCCCTTATTGCTTTTTGACATCTGTATGCTTTGTTTAAGTGCTTCCATCAGGCTGACAATGTTTTCCTTATCTGTTTCCTTCTTAACAACGAAGTCCTTGCCTTCAACCTTTGCGTTGATTTTTTCAAGAAGTCTTTCCCTGTAAGTATCTCTGTATTTATCGGGATCAAAAGCGGTGGTCAGATTATCGATCAGTTGGGTAGCCATATCCAGCTCAGCCTTTGTCGTCTGGAGATTTTCCGGTACGCCCGGCACCTGCTTTGAATCCCGTACCTCGTCGGGATAGAATATGGTTTCCAGAACCAGAACATTGTTGTATACTCTGATTACTGCAAGGGATTCACGGTCTCTGATGGTTATTTTGGCAACCGCGATTCTCTTTTTACCGTTGAGTGCTTCTCTTAAAAGAGTATAGGCTTTTCCGCCGGTCTCCTGAGGACCTAAAAAATAAGTCTTGTCAAAATATATTGGATCTATCTCCTCAAGTTTAACAAAATCCAGTATTTCTACGCTTTTTTCACTTTTTACCTCTATGGATTCAAAATCCTCCTCGGTCAGAATAACAAATCTGCCCGGCTCGTATTCATAACCCCTGACTATATCTTCAGGCTGAACATCCTTGTTGCATGCAGGACAGGTTTTTTTGTATTTCACCGGCGTATGACATTCCTTATGAATATATTTAAACCGTATGTCCTTATCCTCGGTAGCTGTAAACATCTTGACAGGTATATTTACCAGACCGAAGCTTATTGAGCCCTTCCAAACTGTGTGCATATTAACCTCCTAAGCCATTTATGGCTTTGACATTCTATGGCTTTGAGCCGCATTGCGGCCACAAAACTGTAATGAAATCTCTTCAACCTCCATTGTTGTTATCAGTATTTTCCGTATAAAAAAATTTATTATGCACGTTAATATTTTACTGACGGCTGCTGCATATGCTATAATTTAGTCATATATAAATAATAATCATGAGGAGTAATATAGAGATGCCTTTTTATGACCTGAAATGCTCAAAATGCGGCAATGAATTCAATATTATGGCTAAAATGAGTGAGCGTGAAAATAATCAGATAAAGTGTCCTGACTGCGGTAACAATCAACTGGAAACAGTGTTTAAGAGTGTAAACATTATACAGTCAAGGAAACAGGACAGTGCAGATTGCCCGAACAGGCATGTGTGCGGAGGCTGCTGCAGCCACTAGCTGCAATGATAACCCCTCATCTTTCAGGCCCACTGCCTGCTGGAATTGGCGCCGTACTTTTATATGCCGGTTGCCGGGTTTCATCTGCCGATTAAGGATAAAATGCAAACTTTCTTGTTCGCAAAAAACAAGGTATCTTATTATAGCAGATAACTGCCGGATAATTAAATCCTAATAAGATACCTTGGTATATCTAGTTGTCTGTAACATCTAAAACGTATATTATCCTGGGGAAATTTAACCGCCGGCAACTAATGAATTTAGATGTTACAGACAACTAGGGTGTGTATTTGCTAAGTATTTATTCAAGCAATTCAGAATCTGTTTGTATATCAGTATTGGTCTTCTGATCTTTTTCCGGGTTTTCCTTTACCGGATTATCCTTTGTATTGCTGTTATCCAGATTATTTTTATCGGTATTGCTCTTATCGGTATTGTTCTTATTTATATCGGCTTTATTTGAATTGCCTTTTGATGCACTATCTTCGTCAAGTTTTATTACATCCTGTTCTTCCGGTTGGGAGGTGATCAGATAAGCTGACCTTGGAAAAGCTATATCCAGTTGATAGCTGCCTTTAAATTCCTTCTTAACCTTTCCGTCAATTTTAAACTGGACTGATTTTACTTCCTTTAATTCAGTTAAAGTGTTTACGATGGAATATAAAGTAAGTTGTTCATTTTTCTTTCCGCCCTTGTGCTTATCTATGAAATCTTTTGACAGGTCTACCGTAGCAATTCCATCTTTTATCAATACATTTGAATGTACTTTGGTATCCTGCGGGATCGTAGCCTGAAGCAGGCTTCCTTTTGCCGGTCCGCTGATAAGTTCTTTCACAAGAACGGTAGCCAGGTTGTCGTTTCCTTTTGCAACTTCGGCATTATCTATATATCTGGTTTCAGGAGCAAGTTTACCTTGTTCATTTATAAAATACAGTTTACAGGGGGTTTTATCCTTTAATTCACCGGCTTGATTTTCACCCAGTGAAACACTGCTTGCAGGAGTTAATTCATCAATACCCGAGCTTTCATCGGCTGAACCGCATCCGGCAAACAAAGTCATGGTAATTACACACACTAAGATTAAACTAAATATTTTTCGCATCTCTTTGACACCTCACATTAAAATGTTAAAAGCAAATAATATGAATATTCATCCTTACACAACTATTTCTATGCCCAAGCTTTATCAAGTATTCTAACTTGTCAGATTTTTTTATAACTTTTTTGCTTTATAAAAATACATTAACAATAAAAAAGGAACAGTCTAAAAATAAGACAGTTCTCTCCTTAAATTTTGATTATTTTTTTAACATATGACTTTATTAGTCTTGATTACTCTTTCCATAGGAAATTTAGTCCTCTTACATACTCAATTATCTGTCTTGCAGCCAAAGCCCCCTGCCCCACTGCCGTGGAAATCTGTTTAAGTCCGCCCGTACAATCTCCGGCCGCATACAAACCTTTAAGGTTGGTTTCCTGCTTTTCATCCACAACTATGGCATTCTTAAGGGTGATTACCCCCAGCTTTCTGGCGAAATCAATACTTGAAGCCGATTCATATGCCACAAACAATCCATCCAGTTCTTCTTTGGAACCATCCTCGAAAATGATATGTTCGATGGCATCCTTTCCGTCAATGGCTTTTATAGTATTGGTATTTATCTTAAAACGTTGGGCTATATTTCTATATTTTTCCGTTAGTTCAAGCTGCCTGCCATTGGTGAAAATAGTAATATTTTCAGTAAGCGGTTCCAGTTCCATAGCTTCGTGAATGGCAAAATCCCTGTACCCCAGCAAACCCACTTTCAAACCTCTGTAAAAGAAACCGTCGCAGGTAGTACAGTAGCTTACACCATTTCCTTCGAATTTATTAATTCCTTCAATCTTAACCTTTGCAATCTGCTGGCCTGTGGCCAGGAGCACAGCTTTGCCCGAATAATTTTCGCCGGTGGTATAAACCTCAAAATATTCCCCCTTTTCAAGGGCAACAACTTCGTTATTATCAAATTTTACACCCAATTTTACAGCCTGTTTTTCTCCCTGCTCAAGCAGATACTTTCCTGAAACAGGTTCTGCAAAACCAAAATAATTCTCTATTCTGTCTGCTTTCAGCAGTACACTTTTGTCCTGACCGATTACCATTGTTCTAAGTCCGGCTCTGACAGTATAAATTGCAGCAGACAGACCTGCTGGTCCTTTTCCTATTATAATTACATCAAACATGATAACCTCCCGTTTGTGATTATGGTATTCAAATACAAGAAATAGACGTATCTTACTATATAATATACCAACTATATAATTTTTCAAAAATAAATTTTTAAATGTAACAACTTTTCTGAAAACAACATAGTATGCATTATCTTAAATATTTATGGAGGTAAAGTTATGGGATGTTTTGGTGGATCAAGTAATGGTTTTGGATGTGAATGGCTTATAATACTGGCCATAATTTTCTTCTGCTGCTGTAACAATGGATCAGGCTGCTTCTCAGACATATTTGACGATTGTGGATTAGTCTGGCTTGCAATAATTCTGTTGTTATTATTCCTCTGCTGCAGTGACCGTTGTGACGATGAATGCTAATCAAACTAATGGTCGTCCATAGCAAAAGTATTTGAATAGAAGCTTGGGTAATATCCAAGCTTCTATTTCAAATTAACCAAAATAGTTTTTACATAATAAGCTTGTCAACGTGCATAAACTGTAGTAACGACCAAATATTAAATTACATATTGGAGGTATATATGGGTGAAAATTCATTAAGCAAGAAAATCCAGGAACTGTTAGCTGATAAAATGGTTCAATCAAAAGTAAATCAAGCAATTGATATGTTGAAAAAAGACAATACGGATGAATTGGCAAAAAAGCTGGATAAGATTGATAAAAATGAGTTAATGGAAAAAATCAATGAGTTTGACGAAGAAAAAATCAAGAACATGAAAATAGACAAGGAAGAAATGAAGAAGAAGATCACTAAAACCGATCTTGATAAACTTGAAAAAATTCTTGGCAAAGACAGCAAGGATATAATGAAAAAAGTTAATGAATATCTGAATTCATAGCTTTTACTGTTTTCTCCTTTCTTCGTCCTATAGCGGATATGAAGGAGAAATTTCATCAATGTTTTGGCCGCTATGCGGCTCAAAGCCATACATGGCTGGGAGGTTAAGATGAGTGACGACATGGGTGACAAAATCAAGCAAATAGCGGATATGCTGGGGCAGAACTCAAGCCCTAATATTCCTGACAATGTCAAAGGTCTGCTTAGCATGCTCATGTCCAATAACAGTTCAAAAGATGAAGACACACAAGAGGATCCGCCTCAGAAATCCAGGAGCAATGAAAATTCAAGTTCAAACAGTAACGAAGCAGATGACTTTGCCGATATGGCCAGAAAAATGAAAAAAGCTATGAGCAAGCTTAATATAGCAAATGACCCAAGGGTAAACCTGCTAAATGCAATCAGGCCATATCTTAATAAAAGCCGTCAGAGAAAGCTTCAAACCTGTCTAAAACTTATGAGAATCGGCAGCTTGACTCAAGTGCTGGATGACTCGGAAGAGCGGCCTGTATAAGGAGCATCCTATGAATAACTGGAATTGGAGTGAATGGAATGGTTTACAGGAAGCGTTCTTCTAAATCGCGCAGATATAAAAAAACACATACCCAGAATAACGATTATGTTGAGCAGCATACTACGAAAGCTGAAACAGCTCTTACAGAAGAACCACCACTTTCCCTGCCTGCCGGTGGAGAAAGCCAGGAACGGAAAAAATCCCAACCTCTGGGCTTTTTGTCCTCACTGTTCGGCGGGGATAAATTCGAGAGATCGGGAAATCCGCTATTTACAATCTTTGATTTTGATATTTTTCTGGATGATCTGATTCTCGCAGGTTTATTAGTACTTTTGCTGACAGACAAAGTTCAGGATGAAATACTTATCATTGTTCTTCTATACCTGCTATTGGACATTTTTTAGTGATTAGCATTTTTAAACTGACTTTTTTCACTCAGCTTATGGAAAGTGGAAAATACAAAACATACAATTACAGCAATAAATATGGTTTTAAAAACTATATTGACAATCAGTAAAACATAACTTGTAACATTGGATACCACCTGGGCATTTGCCATTGAAAAATTAGCTATAACATAAATAACATCAAATATTACAAGTATAATATCAAATACAATGTAATTGGACAATAAGTTCCAAAAATCATTGTCTGATATTTTTTTTGCTATTTTGAAATGATTCCTGCTATTGACAATAGCCGAAGGGTACCAAAAAGTTATATACTGTCTGAAAAAAGCAAAGCTGAAAAACAGAACAATTATTGTCACCACAAATAAAAGTACACCTGCTACTATATTTATCTCACCGTTCAAAGCATTGTCTATAAATATAGCTGCCGGTATTGAGGCAATAATTACGTAGATAACAAACAGTATGACCGCACTGAGGGTCCATAAATTAACCGAAACCATTCTTAGAAAATATTTCCTGATTCCGGCCAGAAATTCACTGCCCGGCTTTTTCTCCCTGCCCTGGACTGCATTGGTAAGTATATGGAAACAGCCTGAAAGCAGCAGGCCGAATATCAATGCTGCAGCCACCACTAAAACAACAAGTGCCATAATGATTTTAACTGCCGTTTGCGGAACAAGTACTGTATCTATAACAAATTGTATTATATTTACATAATCATCAAAAGGGCTGCCGGTTTTAAACATTGTTATACTATAAAAAAGCATCATAAGCAGATATTCTACAACAGAAAGAACCGTACTGGTTATAATTGTAAGAATAAGTATAGACGGCCTTTTGGCAAGTAAGCGCACAGCATTATTAATAGTTCCCATTGGTCAGGTCCTTCCTTCATATTTCTATTTTAACTCTAAAATGTGTATTCCCAAGCACTTTTTAATCATAAGCAATATTTTGAGTATTGGGAAATCATAACATAAATAATATCATAATTAACCCTTCAAATAAAGCACAGGGTTGATAAATCAAATATATTCAGTTAAGTTCCCTCATACTTAATGATATTCTCTTCCTCCCGGCGTCTACCTCTATTACCCTCACTTTTACAATATCTCCTACTGCAACCACTTCCATAGGATTCCTGACAAACCTGTCGGCAAGCTGTGAAATGTGAACAAGCCCATCCTGATGTACACCAATATCGACAAAAGCACCAAAATCCGCAACGTTTCTTACTGTCCCCGTGAGGATCATTCCGGGCTTAAGATCCTCCAAATGAAGCACATCAGTGTGGAGGATGGGCTTGGGCAGTTCGTCTCTCGGATCTCTTCCAGGTTTCAGCAGCTCGTTTACAATATCTTTTAGAGTCGGCAACCCGATTCCCAGTTCCTCTGCCACCTTTACCCTTCCGCTATCCTCCACTTTTTTCTCCAGCTCCCTGAGATTTTTGCCGTTAACATCCGACAGTGTGTAGCCCATCTTTTTCAGAAGCTTTTCTGCTGCGGGATATGATTCCGGGTGCACTGAGGTATTGTCCAGAATATTGTTGCCATCGGTAATCCTTAAAAAACCGGCGCACTGTTCAAAGGTCTTATTACCCAATTTCTTAACCTTTTTTATTTCATTCCTGCTTTTAAACTTTCCGTTTTCTTCTCTGTATTCAACAACGTTTTTTGCAATAGCCGAAGAAATCCCCGAAATATAGGATAATAATGGTGCTGATGCCGTATTAAGATCTACGCCTACATTATTTACACAGTCCTCAACCACTCCGCCAAGAGACTCATCCAGTCTTTTTTGGTTCATATCATGCTGGTACTGACCTACACCTATGGCCTTTGGATCTATTTTTACCAGTTCGGCGAGAGGATCCTGAAGCCGCCTTGCAATCGATACCGCACTTCTGAGAGCCACATCAAACTCGGGAAACTCTTCTGCTCCGAGCTTTGATGCTGAATATACCGATGCCCCTGCTTCACTTACCACCATATAATAAACTTTTCTGTCAATTTCTTTCAGCAAATCAACTACAAAAAGCTCGGATTCCTTGGACGCAGTGCCGTTACCAATTGATATTATATCCACCTGGAACTTTTCGATCAACTGCTTCAGCTTGGATTTTGCCTCTTCAATTTTGTTCTGCGGAGGGGTTGGGTATATGACTGTAGTTGCAAGAACTTTTCCAATCTCATCAACTACGGCGATTTTGCAGCCTGTCCTGTAAGCAGGATCAAGCCCCAGAACAACTCTGTCCTTAACCGGAGGCTGAAGAAGAAGATTTCTCAGGTTTTCTGCAAATACCTTCATAGCCTGCTCCTGGGCGGTTTCGGATAATTGGTTTCTAATATCCCTTTCCAGAGAGGGAAAAATAAGCCTGCTGTAAGAATCCTCTACGGCAGTTTCAACATATCCGGCCATTTCAGAATTTGTACTCTTAACAGTCTTTCCTTTTAAATATGCCAGGCACAGCGCACTGTCAACCTCTATTTTTACTTGAAGGAATTCTTCCTTCTCCCCTCTGTTTATGGCAAGAATCCTATGGTTTGCAATTTTAGAAACAGGTTCCCTGAAATCATAATACATTCTGTACACAGAATCCTCTTCCTTCCTGGCAGCTGATACCACCATTGCATTGCGGAATATTGTCTCTCTGAGCGCCTTTCTGTATTCAGCATTATCCGATACCTCTTCGGCAATAATGTCCATGGCTCCCGCAAGAGCTTCCTCTTCAGTATTTACTCCTTTTTCAGCATTAATATAACCTGCTGCAATCTGAAGGACAGGTGTCTTTGAAGGCATTTGGGCAAATATGATTGCAGCCAGCGGTTCAAGCCCCTTTTCCTTGGCCGCCGAGGCCCTGGTCTTTCTTTTAACCTTGTAGGGCCTGTATATATCCTCTATTTCCTGAAGGGTGACAGCCCTTTCAATAGAACCTGAAAGCTCTTCTGTCAGCTTACCCTGTTCATCTATAAGTCTTCTGACATCCTCTCTTCTTTCCTCCAAATTTCTAAGATATAACAAACGCTCATACAGCTCTCTCAGAACCTGGTCATTCAATTCTCCCGTTACTTCTTTCCTGTAACGGGCAATAAAGGGTATGGTATTTCCTTCGTCTATGAGTTTTACAGTATTTTGCACCTGAAAAGGTTTCAGGTTAAATTCCTTTATCAGCTGTCCAATAATATCCATCTAAAATTCTCCATGTCCAAAAATTGTAAATCGTATTTTTGTAAATCGTATTTTATTATAACATTATTTCTGTTACCGGTCACAAGAAAATTCACCGACTGTCTGCTAAAAAAATAAGAACCGGGGCTCACCCCAATTCTTATTTTTTAAATTGAAACATGTTCTTATATAATTCTACTGGTAGGCTTGGGTTTACCGCTGCCGCCCTTCTTGCCGCCGCCATTGCTGTTTTTATTTTCTCCCAGCTGATCATTGTCAAAGGATACATCATTATTCGGGTCCTTATTTTTGTTATTTGCCATTGTAAACATCCTCTCTAAAAGATAATTGTACCTTTATCAGGTATTCATATATATTCTTTACACTTTAACTCAAGATAATTCGCCCTGCCATTCAAATCCGGAAGGAAGCTTTAGTCAGTTTCTCAAGACCCTGCTCGGCTCCCAGTTTGTCAGAAAGCTCCAGCAGTGCCCTGTCCTTCATTTTTGCCTCAAGCATGATATCTATATCCCGGTCAAAAGATTTTGCAGTGTTTAAAAACATTATAAAGTCGGTATAGTCGATATAATCGGCGTGACTCCGGAACTCCTTTTCACTTTTTGGACTGGAGAAATGTATTTTAGGCGGAAAGGGTTCCCTGTCCCAGGTTTTATATATTTCCGGCAAAAGATCTCCCAGCTTTTCACCATTGTTGGCGCATTTGTGATGATGAACATCCAGCACCATGGGAGTTTCCAGCTCCTTGCAAAGCTGCAGTACGTCGGCAGCAGTAAAACATTTATCGTCATTTTCAATAATTATACGTTTCCGTATACGGTCCGGCAGCTTTGAAAAATTGATTTTAAATCTTTCAATTGAACCGCACTTGTCTCCATAAAGACCTCCCACATGAAGCACAAGCTTGTACCTGTAATCCTCAAGCCCCATTGCTTCGTACAGCCTGACATGATAATCCAGGTCATTGATGGAGGCCCTCAGCACCTCCTGCTTAACCGGATTAAGAATTGTAAAATGGTCGGGATGTGCACTAATACGAAAACCGTTTTGCTTTATAAATTCCCCCAATTGTTTTAACTCGTGGGCAAACTGAAGCTGATATTCCCAGCCTGTCAGCTCCTCATGAGTTGCAAGCGGTATCAGCTTTGATGTAAGTCTGTATACCTGAATACCCATAGCACGATTGTACTTGAGAATTCTCAGGGTATTTTCAATATTCAGCTTTGACACTCTGTCCAGCCTTATACTTTTTGCCTGGGCGTCCTTCAGTCTGCTGTACACGGCATAGGTGACTGTACCGGACGGTGAACAATTCTCAAGACTTAAGGTCATTGCAACATATCCCAATCTGAATATCAAACCTATCCCCCATTTTTGAATGTTTTTAAAAGAACAGATTTATTATTCAACCGTTTGACTATTTTGATACCTTTACCATGTGAATTCTTTGATTTCGCTTTATTTTCACAAAAATGCAATAACCCATATTAAAAGAAGCGCCCAGAAGTCCCATGGCAGTATCCCGCTGTGAATCCCATATATCTCCCTGAGCCTGGGCCAAAATAAACAGCTGCTGTGAACGGCTCACTGCCGCAATCAGCATTTCGGTCAATGAATTGATTGCACATAAAGCCACTATAATAAAGACCGCCATCAGACATGCTTCAATATACCTCAGTCTGAATCTCCGGTAAAGTATCTCCATGACAGGCATTGATATCAGTAACCCGAAAGCCAGATATACAAGCCTGTCATAATTATTCCTTATAAAACCGAACGTCCCTTTCATCCACTCTCCTACAGGACACAGGGCATATGTATAATGAGCTCCCAGTGTATTCAATATCAAAAAAATCAGGATACTGAAATATGATAAATTGGTAAGTCTGCCCTTCCTGTAAAAACCTACCATGCACGCAACAGTAATTGCCGAAGGAAGGCTGAGGAACCACCATTCCAGATGATCAGCAGGGTTCAGCGCGAAAAACACAAATACAACAATATATATGGTCAGCATAAACTGAAGCGGTCTGTCTTTTTTAAAAGGCACCGCTTGTTTTGATACAAATATCAGGGAATATTTTCTTTTTTTTACCGCCATATTAACCTCCATGAGCCACATTTGTGGCCCCAAAATGTCTATGTAAGTATTATCCTTTATCGTAATGTGACGAATAAACGAGGTTAATTGGCCATGTGCGCTTTCAAAGTATTTCTGAATACTTTGGTATTGGCAAATACTTTGAATATTTCGCACGGCCATAAATTCTCAGGTTTATTTGGAAGACGAGCATTAGTGAAGTCTTTCAAGTTAACCTCCATGAGCCACATTTGTGGCCACAAAATATTATGGTAAAATTTCATATTATTATATATACTTAAAAATGTGCAAATATGTCAAAAGTCAATTACTACCGCTGAAAAGCCGGTAATTGGCTTTGTTATTGATAAACAGCTGTAAAAGAAGTAATAAAGGAGAAATAAATGAATAAACTAAAGATATTATTCAGTAAATTAATAAACTCAAGCATT
This sequence comes from Bacillota bacterium, assembly GCA_023392075.1. GTDB lineage: Bacteria > Bacillota > Clostridia > Acetivibrionales > DSM-1351 > Ruminiclostridium. The sequence continues at coordinate 18,050 of JAEVZU010000025.1, forward strand.
GTCAAATATGGTCTGGTAGGCGTGATAAATACTCTGATAACCGGATTGATAATGTTTACCTTAATGAACGTATTTTCAGTTTCTCTCAGATTATCGAATATAGTCGGATATGTGGCAGGTTTTATAAACAGCTTCATACTTAATAAGCTGTGGACGTTTAAAGGTAAGCAGTCCTCCACCCTGTCACAATTCATACGTTTTACAGCGGTTTTCGGAGTATGCTTCCTGCTCCAGCATGGCCTGGTAATACTGCTGGCCGAAAAGCTTCTCATTGATAAAAACATTTCTACTCTGGTTGGAATGGTTTTTTATACGGGTGTAAGTTATATCCTCAACAAGCTTTTTACATTTAAAAAATAAATTTGAACAGGCTTATTTCCATTGATTTATGTAAATACTAACTTTGAAATCTCACAGCTGGTATTTGTCATCATGTTATTTCGGTCAATGGAGGTAAGCATCATGAGTGAAAAAATTACTGCGCTATATACAAATATATACGACGCAAACAGTGTAATGGGTACCTTGAAAACAAACGGAATCGGCAAAGCATGCCTTAATACTTCTGAGTGCGGACTTCATTATGGGATAAATCCAAGACACAGAATCAATAAATTTCCCGGGGCAGTTCCTTCAACAATGGTCAAGCTTGAAGTAAATGTTGACACCGGTAACCGGGAAAATGCTATCTCTGTTTTGGAAGGAAGCTTTGGCGTTATTGAATAGCGATTAAAGAAATATCTGTTGAAATTATGTGGTCCTCCAATTAAGAGGATTATTACGCCGTGTATGGAATATAATATTATAAGTTATTTGATAAATACCAGTATTGTGGGATTAGTTTTTTCATTACTATTTGCCGGCGTGTCATGCTGGGAAAACACGGGGACCCAGCAGGCCTGCACGCAGAGGGAGGTCAGGATGAAAGCTATTATTATGGCCGGCGGAGAAGGCTCCAGACTGAGGCCGCTTACATGTGATTTACCAAAACCAATGGTTCCTGTTCTGAATAAACCTGTTCTGGAACATGCCATTGAGCTCTTAAAAAGTTACGGAATCAGTGAAATCGGTATTACGCTAATGTATCACCCGCAAATTATAAAGGATTATTTCGGAAGAGGTAAAAATCTAGGTGTGAATATTACATACTTTATCGAAGAATCCCCCCTGGGCACCGCAGGCGGTGTAAAAAACGCCGAAAGCTTTCTGGATGAAACATTCATTGTTATAAGCGGAGACTCCATAACAGACCTGAACCTTGAAAGGGCTATAGAATATCACAAAGAGAAAAATTCGCTTGCAACAATCATTCTTTCAAAGGTTGATGAACCGCTGGAATACGGCGTAGTGCTGACAAATGAAACAGGCAGGATAACCGGTTTTGTGGAAAAACCCAGTTGGGGTGAGCTTTTCAGCGACACTGTAAATACCGGTACATATATACTTGAACCCGAAATTTTCAGCTATATCGATGCTGATAAAAATCTCGATTTCAGCCGTGATTTATTTCCCCGCCTGCTGTCCGCATCAAAAAAAATGTATGGCTATGTGGCACCTGAGTATTGGTGTGATATGGGTGATATCCGGTCATATATCAAGGTACACTGTGACATATTAGACAAAAAAGTCAACTTGAGCCTTAACGGTATTCAATTGAAGGATAATGTCTGGGTAGGTGCAGGTACGATTATTGAAGCAAATGCGGAAATCAACGGTCCTTGTATAATCGGTTCCAACTGCAGAATAGGAAATGGAACAGTTATTGATAAATACACTGTTATAGGCAATAATACTACAATTGAGGACGATGTTTCAATTGTCAGAAGTATTGTCTGGGATAACAGTTATATTGAATACGGCAGTGAACTCAGAGGGGCCATAATATGCAACAGGGTTAATCTCAAGCATTATGTCTCGGTATTCGAAAATGCTGTTGTGGGTGAAGGCTGTAAAGTTAATGAACGTGTCATCGTAAAGCCCAATATAAAAATCTGGCCTGAAAAGATCATCCAGCCCTTTGCCATCATCGATAGAAACATGATATGGGGTTCCAAACATTCTAACAAGATATTTGGTGACAATGGTATTTCAGGTATTGTCAATGTGGACATTTCACCCGAATTTGCAACCAGGCTGGGAGCCGCATACGGTTCACAGTTTAAAACGGGGTCCAGAGTCGTAGTAAGTTCAACCAATTCCAACTCGGCAAGAATGTTCAAGCATGCCTTTATTTCAGGTATGCTGTCGGTAGGAGTTGAAGTATACAACATGAGCAGCCTGCTTACCCCCATAGCCAGAACTGCCATAGGCTTCCTTGCCGTGGAAGGCGGGATACACATAAAGAACGATATTGATAATGTTAACAGGATTAAAGTCGACTTTATGGATATGAGAGGTGCTTCAATAAACCGGCTGACTGAAAGAAAGATAGAAAACTCCTTTTTCAAGGAGGACTTTAACAGATGCTCCGCCCAGCAAATAAGCAGGCTGAATAATATAACCGACTTCAGCAGCTACTATACACGAAATCTAAGCAGCAAAACCAACATGGCGGTTATTAAAGAGAAGAATCCGAAAATCTGTATTTTTTCCAGATCGGAATATGTAATCTCTATAACCGTACCCCTTCTGACGGGGCTGGGCTGTACAGTTAACCGCTTTACAAATTTTGAAGACTATGAGTCGGTTACAAGGGTAATTAATGAAACCGGTTCGGATTTTGCTGCCATAATAGACCAGAATGCAGAAACTCTTGTCCTGGTGGACAAGTTTGGAAAAGTGGTTAAGGATGACTTGTTTCAGGCCTTTATTGCATCAATAATATTGAAAACATCCCCAGGCACTACTTTTTTTGCCCCCATTACATGCTCTGAAGTTATAGAAAAAATTGCCGTCAGGTATAAGGGGTTTGTTAAAAGAACAAAGAACTTCTCCCAGGCAATTATGGATGAGATACTGTCCTACAATCAAAAATACGGGTATAATGATGAAAGCTGTACACTGCCCGGAGTTGACACTTTCAGGCCAAATCAGTTTACACTGGGCTTCGATGCTATTGAAGGAATGATAAGGATAATTGAATACATGTGCTATACAAATAGTGATCTGAGTGTGCTTTTATCAGATATTCCCGACTTCTTTATGGTTAATAAAAGCATAAAATGTCCCTGGGAATCAAAAGGCGCGGTTATGCGGAAAATAATCAATGAGTATAAGGACAAAAAACTTGAGCTGCTGGATGGAATTAAACTGTATACTGAAACAGGCTGGGTTCTCATTGCACCTGACGCAGATAAGCCCATTTTAAGAGTGGTGGTTGAAAGCGGTTCAAGCAGCGGAGCAGATGAGCTGTCCTCCAGGTATTACGGTCTTTTGGAAAAAATTATTACTAATACATAGGATATTTAACTTGATGGAGACAAAATGAAAACAGTTATTGCAAAAGAGAAACATAACGGTAAAAAAATTGACAAGGTGATCCGGGATTTTTTCCCTAATCTTTCCTCCGGGATGTTGTTCAAAGCCCTTAGAAAAAAAGACGTAAAGGTCAATGGAGTACGTGTCAGGGAGGATTACCAGGTAGTTGAAGGTGATAAAATCGATATTTACATTATTGATGATTATCTGCTTGGAAAAGACGATGAAGGGTATTCCATTGTTTATGAAGATAATAACTTAATGGTGGTTAATAAATCACAGGGGGTTCCCGTTCATCCTGACAGAAATCAGACCGAAGCCACACTGATCGATAAGCTTCAAAAACTCCACGGTCAGGATCTGGCTTTATGCCACAGGCTTGACAGAAATACGGCCGGCCTGGTGATTCTTGCAAAAAATAGCACCGCTCTCGATATAATGCTTGAAAAAATAAAAGAAAGAGAGATTCATAAATATTACACCTGTATTGTTTGGGGTGTAATGGAAAAACATCGTGCCGAGCTTGTTGACTATCTGGAAAAAAACGATAAAATAAGCAAGGTTTTTATTTCTGATAAAAAAACAAGAGACTCTCTTGAAATAGTCACCCGATATAAAGTATTAAAAACTCTGGAAAATCTCAGTATGCTGGAGGTTGAACTGGTAACAGGGAGGACTCACCAGATACGTGCCCACCTGGCCTATTACGGCCATCCCATCATTGGCGACGGCAAATATGGCAGAAACTCCGAAAACAGGCAATATAACGCAAAACACCAGATGCTTTGTGCCAGCAGGCTAATTTTTGATTTCAAAACTTCGGCCGGGCAACTTAACTATCTTAATGGGAAAGCCATAGCTATTGAGCCACCCTTTAATCTGGAATCTCTTGTTTCGGGCCAAAGGTTCTGAAGGATTCCATATAAGGAAAAAAGCTGCAGACTTACAACTGCAGCTTTTTTCCTTAAAATCCTATGCTACTTTTTAATGAACAACTGAACAAACAACTTTCCATAGGTTGGACTGTCAACAATCCCAATGCCCGTGTGAGTAAATTTGTCATTGTATATGTTGTTGCTATTCTCTTTCAGCCATGCCTTCACTACCTTCTCTCCAGACTGGTTTCCGGCAATATTTTCGCCTGCGGTACTAAACTTGATTCCATATTTTTTCATCATATCAAAGGGTGTACCGTAATATTTGGATGTATGGCTGAAATAATTATTATCCTTCATATCCTTTGCCTTCAGCCTGGCAACTGTAACCAGCTGGGCATCAAATTGCAAAGCCTTGAGACCCTCTTCCTTCCTTGCTTTGTTTACCGCATCAAACAAGGTCTGTTCGTCTGAAGATATATTCATCGGCTTTTCGGATACTGCCGCCTTGGAAGCGGTATTTTGTGCCGGAGATTTTGCTTTGTCGCTGCTGCTTGATACTGCCGCTTTTGAGCCCGACTGACTATTGTTTGCAGTGGTTGACTTGCCGCTGTTGTTTTGCGCCGCCACCTGTTTAGTGCCGGTCGTAGTCTTGGCTTTATCAAGTTTTAAGTAACGCGAAGAAACCGAACCTACATTGCCGTTTGCGCCTACATATACAGCATACCAATCTCCCAATTTGCCCATTACCGTAACCTTTTGGTCCTTCTTTAATTTACATAGAATATCAAAAGTAGTTGCCGGACCTGTTCTAAGATTAACCTCGTTGGCAGTAATAACACCCGAGCTGCTGTCAACTTTTTGGTAAGCTTCTGAAGCGGCAGCCATATACTGTCCGGTTCTTACAGGTAAAAATATAAAAACCAACACCAAAAAAGCCGCTGCTATGGTATAAATCTTTCTTCTTTTCATAAAACCCCTCCTACATAGATAAGTGTTGCTTACAGCCATCCCAAAGTCAATTAATACCGCCGAAAGCGGCCTTCGCCAAAAGGCGAAGGTTCTTACCCTAATTGACTTTATGACTTGTAATGGGAAAACAACCCATATGCTATAGTATTGACAGGTTTTATATATTTATTTACATTTTTTGAGAAAAAATGGACTTTAGTATGCTTTTCCCCAGTAGACCATTGTCTTGGCCGGCTTCCCGCAGCACATGCACTTATCTGACAGCTCTTCCTGTTCAAAAGGCATACACCTTGCAGTTGCACCGGTCATTTCCTTGACTTTGTCTTCACATTCCTGCTCTCCGCACCACATGGCTTTTACAAAACCGGGAGTAGCGTTGATAATCTGCTCGAATTCCTCAATAGTGGTTGCGGTGTAGGTCTTTTTGTCCCGCATCTCCCTCGCTCTTTCAAGAAGAGAGCTTTGAATATCTGCAAGCAGTTTTTCTACAGTCTCCTCCAGATTGTCCATAGGAGTGAATATCTTCTCTCTTGTATCTCTTCTTACAAGCACTACCTGGTTCTTTTCAATATCCTTCGGACCAACCTCCAGACGCAGGGGAATACCCTTCATTTCATATTCGGCAAATTTCCAGCCCGGCATCTTGTCGCTGTCATCAATCTTAACTCTGAATTTTGCAGAAAGACCGGCTAAAAGCTCATTTGCCTTTTCAAGTACTCCTTCCTTATGCTGGGAAACAGGTATTATCACCAATTGTGTAGGTGCAACGGCAGGCGGCAGTACCAGACCGCTGTCATCTCCGTGTACCATAATGATTGCACCTATAAGGCGGGTCGTTACTCCCCAGGAAGTTTGATGCACATACTGGAGTTGATTGTTTTTATCGGTGTATTGAATCTCAAAGGCTCTGGCAAAACCATCGCCGAAGTTATGCGATGTTCCCGACTGCAATGCTTTTCCGTCATGCATCAGGCTTTCAATAGTATAGGTTGCTTTGGCACCGGCAAACTTTTCCTTGTCGGTCTTTCTGCCTTTTATAACAGGAATGGCCAGAACATTTTCACATACGTCGGCATATACATTGAGCATTCTAATTGTCTCTTCCTGTGCTTCTTCAGCATTAGCATGTGCTGTATGACCTTCCTGCCATAAAAATTCCAGAGTTCTGAGGAACGGTCTTGTTGTCTTTTCCCATCTTACTACTGAACACCATTGGTTATACAACTTGGGAAGATCCCTGTATGAATGAACTATATTTGCATAGTGTTCACAGAACAAGGTCTCGGATGTAGGCCTTACACACAATCTTTCAGTCAGTTTTTCATCTCCGCCGTGTGTTACCCATGCAACTTCAGGCGCAAAGCCCTCAACATGCTCTTTTTCCTTCAAAAGCAAGCTTTCCGGAATAAACATCGGCATATAGACATTTTCATGTCCTGTTGCCTTAAATCTTGAATCCAATGCTTTTTGAAGGTTTTCCCATATGGCATAGCCATATGGTTTTATAATCATACAACCTCTTACACTGGAATAGTCAACAAGTTCCGCTTTCTTAATAACATCGGTATACCATTGCGCGAAGTCATCATTCATAGATGTAATGGCTTCAACTAATTTCTTATCATTAGACATTTGAAACTCCATTTCCGGCAAAAGCCAAACGAATTGTATCACTTTGCATGACAGACATCATGCTTCATTAACAGTGCCTTCCGCCACAAATCAATTTGAATTTATATAAATAACAGTTATTACATACACTGCCTTTATTGAATAACACAAAAAAGCACTAATTAATATTATATAATATATGTATCAGGTAATGTCAATACACTTGAAGACACATAACGGGTATAATATAATGTGAGTGGATGTTAATTTCAGCTGCCAATTATTACTTTAAGGGAGATTTGTAAATGAAGGTCGGTATTGGTCAGGACAGTCATAGATTTGACTTAGAAAATAAAAATAAAAAGTTCGTTTTAGGTGGAGTAGTTTTTGAAGGAGTTACTCCGTTAGCAGGAAACAGTGATGCCGACGTGGTTTTGCATGCAATTACAAATGCAGTTTCGGGTGTTACCTGTGTCAATATACTGGGAAGAGTAGCGGATGAGATGTGCATGAAAAAAGGAATAACAGACAGCTCGGAATATTTGAAAGAGGCGTTGAAACATCTTGTGGATGTCAAAATAGTACATGTGTCAATATCAATAGAATGTTCATATCCAAGGATTACACCCAAAATACCCGAGATGCGGAAAGTGATTTCAAATCTGCTAAGTATTCCCGAAAACAGTGTTGGGATAACAGCCACTTCCGGAGAGGGTCTGACTCAATTCGGACAGGGTCAGGGAATCCAGGCTTTTTGCTGTGTTACTGCCTTGTAAGTCAGTAGCACAAATACAAGTTCTTTAGCTGACCTGTCACAGGTTTGCCAAAATAGACTCACCGACTATCAGGTCTTCAGGAGTTGTAATTTTAATATTATTATAACTTCCTTCAAGTATTTTAACGGGAATACCCAATTTCTCAACCAGAACCATATCGTCGGTTCCGGTATAATTATTTTTGACAGCGGCTTCATGGGCTCTCATAATTATCCCGTAATCAAAGCTCTGGGGCGTCTGTATACTCCACAGAGAACTTCTGTCGGGTGTAGAGGCTACAAAACCGTTGGGACCGGATATTTTTATGGTATCTTTCACCCTGACACCTAAGCCGCATGCACCAAATTTTTGAGCGGTATTGATACTTTCACTGATACTTTCAATTGCCACAAATGGTCTGGCGCCATCATGTATCAGTACAATTCCGCAGTCATCGCCTATTGCGCAGAGGCCTTTATACACCGAATTCTGCCGTTGGGCGCCGCCGCTGACCAAAGACTTCACTTTTGAAAACTGAAATCTTTCAATAATTTTATTTTTACAGAAATTTATATCTTCTTCATTTATCACTACAATAATTTCATCAACCTGAGAACACTGCTGAAAAGCTGCTATTGTCCTGGCAAGTACAGGCATACCTCCAAGCTCCATATATTGTTTGTTTATATTCGAATGCATCCTGGTACCTTTGCCGGCAGCCGTGATAACAACCGCAACTTTTCCGGTTAATCTATTGTCTATATCCAAAACGTTATATTCCTCCATGTATATACTATGCTGTCTATTTGTTGGGCTTTGCGAATACCATCCTGCCGGCCGATGTCTGAAGTACACTTGTAACCATAACAGGAACTGTCTCTCCAAGATATTTTTTTCCGCCCTCAACAACTATCATGGTGCCATCCTCAAGGAAAGCTACCCCCTGACCTGCTTCCTTGCCATCCTTTACCACCTGCACGCTCATTTCCTCACCGGGCAGGGCTATTGGTTTAACAGCATTTGCCAATTCATTTATGTTTAAAACTTTTATTCCTTTTAAAGCTGCCACTTTACTGAGATTGTAATCAATGGTGACAAGTTTTCCCTTGAGCTTAAGGGATGATTTCATCAACATTTCATCGGCTTCCATGTTATGATAGTCGAACTCTTCTATTTTTACGGTATGGCTGCTGTCTTTCTGAAGCAGATTGAGGATATCCAGCCCCCTCCGGCCTCTTGCCCTCCTCAAACTATCTTCCGAATCAGCTATATGACGGAGTTCCTCCAAAACAAAGGAAGGTATTATAAGCTCACCGTCTATAAACCCTGCCGAGCAGATATCAAATATCCTGCCATCAATGATGGTGCTTGTATCCAGTATTTTGGGAATATTCGAGTTTACTTTTCCATCTTTGAATATATCTAAAAAATTCTCGTTTCTTTTTCTCAGAGAAATGCCAACGCCTGTAAAGCCAAACAAAATATTTATTATTACGGCAAACGGCACTCCGATTATTTGAATTTTAATTATGGGTATGCTTATAAGATTTGCCACGATTAATCCGACTATGAGGCCCAACGCACCCAGCAGCATTTCAGACAATGTAATATTCTGGATCCCGTTTTCTATCCTGTCAATAAATACTCCCACAAATTCTATAATTTTCGTAGCCATAAAATAAAATAGTGCGCAAAATGCCAATGAAAATAGAACGAAAATTAAAACTCTTAAATTTCCGCTCATAATAATGTTATTGCTCAATAAAACTGTTCGTAAAATTGTAAAACCGGTAACAGCACCTAGAATAGAAAAAGAAATTTTTATAATCCTGTTCAGCACATTAAATCTCCTTCAAAAGGTATTTTTACTCAGCCATAAAGATATTCCTGAATCTTGTTCTCAAC
>JAEVZU010000141.1 GCA_023392075.1 Bacillota bacterium
AAGAATATTTCTAATAACGAGGAGATGATCACATGTCTCAATCTGGAAAAGGCAGACTGAACTACAGATGTCCCTCCTGCTTTATGAGGGATCTGGATATCGATATGTTTTATGACCGTGACAGGGATGAATACTATTGTCTTAGGTGCCAGTACACAGGTAATGAAAAGGATGTCCTTGAAAAAAATGAAATGGCGCGTTTCAGATACAGAAACATGCTGAAGAGAATAATGGATTTTGATTAAAGCAGGAATTGTCATCAAACTAAAAGCCAGAGAAGAAAATGTCTCTGGCTTTTATAAATTAACAGGAAAAAACGCATTAAAACAAGATACCCTCTATTGACAACGTACAATACGTTTTTGAGTGGTTAATTTGCCCTTCGGCTGCGTTGAAGCCGCTTGCAAGGCAGGGACGACGACAAAGAAAAGTGGCAAAACAGCCGGCGTGAGGCATGTTATACACTGTCATAGAGGGTATGATGCTTAAATGCAAAAGGAGGCAGAGCATGAAAAATTATTTACGGAAACGCTTAAGTTTTAACCGTGACTGGCTGTTCCAACTGGGAGATAGTCCCAAGGGAGAAGACCCGGCATTAAATGAGGAAAGTTGGAGAATATTAAACTTACCGCATGATTGGAGTACTGAATATCCTGTTGATGAAAGGAATCGTACCGGCGGCGGCGGCGGTTTTGCCAAAGCCGGCATAGCCTGGTACCGGAAACATTTTAAATACACCGAAGACATAAGGAATAAGCGTATTTCATTAATGTTTGACGGTGTTTATATGGATTCCACCGTTTATCTGAACGGTAAGGAAATAGGAAAGTGCGGCTACGGATACAGTTCGTTTTCGGTTGATCTATCTGATTGTTTAAAAGAAGATAATGTGATTGCGGTACGGGTTAATAACTCACTGCAGCCAAATTCCCGCTGGTATACAGGTTCCGGCATTTACCGCAACGTTTGGATGGATACATACGAGAACGTGCATATTGCTCAGTGGGGAGTATTCTGTTATACCGACAAGATATGTAAGGAGATAAATCAAGCCAGCCTCAGAATATCAACAGCAATCAATAACAAAAGTAATAAACGGGTGAATACCGGAGTAATACACAGAATATATGATCACGAAGGCAACCAGGTCGGATTCTCGGGAGCACCGCTGGCCTTGGAGCCTGGTGCCGGCGGTGAGACCCTGGTATATCCCGGCATAAATAATCCACATTTGTGGACGGATACCGATCCTTATTTATATACTCTGGAAAGTACTGTCGTTGTAAACAATGAGCCGGTAGATACAGTTTTGACAAGGATCGGCATACGTACGGCGACATTTGATAGTGATAAGGGGTTTCTTTTAAATGGTGAAACTGTAAAAATCAAAGGTGTATGCATCCATCATGATTGTGGTCCCAGCGGTGCTGTCGGTTACAGGGAAACCTTGGAACGGCGCTTGCAGACTCTAAAGGAGATGGGCTGTAACGGCATCCGCTGCGCCCATAATCCGCCCGCTCCCGAACTGCTTGATTTATGCGATGAACTTGGGTTCCTGGTAATGGATGAAGCTTTTGACGAATGGATGCTTACCAAGGATAAGAACAATAATTATTACAGTGAAGGTTTCGCTTATGGCTACAGTCAATATTTCGGTAAAAATGCTGAAAAAGATTTGCTAATGATGCTGCACCGGGATAGAAACCATCCCTCAGTTATTGTCTGGAGTATCGGAAACGAAATTCCCGAGCAATGTTCCGGGGACGGAGTAAAAATATTGAAATTTCTGAGGGACATATGCCACCGTGAGGATTCAAGCCGTATGGTTACCTGTGCCTGCGACAATATCGAGTCAATACAGCCCTATAAAGCAAGAACTGATTTTTTGAATGAGCTTGACGTTGTCGGGTACAATTACACAGGCCGCTGGAGGCAACGTGCCGAAACACTTTACGAGGAGGACAAAAGGAATTATCCTGAACGCCGTATATGCGGTTCTGAGAATTCTGCCGGCTGGGGCGCTGTCAGAGGCATTTATAGTTCCGACCTGAGCTACGCAACTCAGACTTTGGATTATCAGTGGTTATGGAGGTACACCTCAAGCCGTGATTTTATTGCCGGAGACTTCATATGGACCGGCTTTGATTATCTTGGCGAATGCCGGTGGCCGGGCAGAGGAGCAACTGCAGGTCATATTGATACTGCAGGATTTGTGAAAGACTCTTATTACTTCTTAAGAAGCATCTGGAATACTGAGAAGATCACACTGCACCTCTTACCTCACTGGAATTGGGAAGGTGAAGAAGGAGACTTTAAACAGGTTATCGCTTATACAAATTGTGATGAGGTGGCACTTTATTTAAACGGCAGGCTGGTTGGCAAAAAATCATTCCAACTCCCCAACCACGGATGTGTGACAGCCTGGAACGATTTCCCCAAAATTAAAGCAACAACACATGATTTACATCTGACCTGGGATGTTCCATACCAACCTGGAGAACTGAAGGCGGTAGGGTACAAAAATGGTGAAGTCGCAGCGGAAACCATCGTGAAAACCACCGGAAGACCAGTTGCTTTAGCGGCAGTTACCGACAGGCAGGAGATTGCTGTAGACGGAGTTTTTCATATTAATATTTCCACAGTTGATTCAAATGATTTACACGTACCGGATGCTTCACCGGTAATTCACTGTGAAGTTAAAGGTCCTGCACACCTTGTAGGCATGGATTCGGGCGATTTATCCGATCATACCTTGTACTGCTCGCGGGATCGAAAAATGTTTTCGGGTTATTTAATGGCTATGATTTATGCTGACGGTCCCGGAAATATAGATGTCGTATTTTCAACCGAAGGTATGGCTGATCTTGAAGTGAGGGTAAAATCAAAGTAATTTTAATTAAATTGACATGGCTATATAAAAAATCCGTCTAAAAGATTTTGGACGGATTTTTTTACTTAACACCTGAACCCAATTTGCTTCTTACACACATATACCAGGAGATGCCTGATTATCCGAATCAGGCATCTCCTGGTAATTAACAACACTACTTTTGTGTATAAATCTTATAAAGTATTGCTGCTGCTTCAGCTCTTGTGGTTGAATCGGCAGGATTTACCGTAGTACCGCTGCGTCCTGTAATGAAGCCCATTTTAACCATTGTTGCAATATTCTCCACTGCATATTTGGCAACTTTATTTGAATCGGCATACTTTTTCAGATCATTGGCATTGCCGAGGTTCAACTTCTTCTTTGCTGCCTGTAATGCCTTTATGGTCATTACTGCCATATCCTGCCTTGAAATTTCCTTATCAGGACTGAATCTGCCATCATAGCCTACCGTTATGCCAAGGGCTTTTGCAA
>JAEVZU010000031.1 GCA_023392075.1 Bacillota bacterium
CCGCCTTGTCGTATTCCAGCTTGGCAGAAAGCATCTCCTGAGTTTCTTTATTGACTTTACCCTCATACAATCTGATCAATTTTAGTAAAGTATGGGAAAATTTATCCTTTTGAAGTTCATCAACGTCAAGTGCTTCAGACTGGTACTTGTGCAAAAGGCTTCTTATGTCGTCCTCTGCCTCATACAGTCTTCTGCTGAGACTTTCCATCCGTTCCTGCAGTACCGGCAGAGCTGCCAGCTTGTTTTTTAATTCTGAAAAGCTGTTGTTATCCATTTAAAAAGACCTCCTAAAAAATATATTGCGCTAATACCTAATTTGTCCGGGCTTCCTCTACAACAAGGATTTCGTTCAATAAAGACAACGGGGAAAAGCAGCGCCAGCTGTCCGGCAAGAATTAACGACAATCTCCGATAGCTCATATGTACCTTTCGTTATTGAGAATTAGCAACTACATTTATTGTATATTCTGGTAAAATTGACGTCAAGTGCAGTCCGGAAAACTCACCCTTGAATAATTTTACCTATATTGTTATAATATCAGGGAACAGTTCGAATACTAATTGCGTAATGCTTGGGATTCCTCAGCTATAGCATGTTAGCGGCTGCAGCTCAAGAATTTCGTACAACGGGATATTTAAAAGCTATGATGGAGAAAAGTAAGCGAGACAGGATGTTGCAGAGAGAAGGCATCACCGGCTGTAAGTGCCTTTAACGGAATACTTGCCCAAGTTCCCTCCGGAGCTGTGGTTCTGAACCAATCATATGATTTTGCCAGACATACGGCATAGAGATGCCGGTTGGTGCATCAATGTAGGAACTGCCGGTGAAAACCGTTATATTTTAATGAGTTTGGAGATTGGTATAGTGCAGTTAATACATTGCGTTTAAACTGTCTCCGATAAAACTGGGTGGTACCGCGGAGAATGCCTTCGTCCCTTTGGGATGGGGGCTTTATTTATGTTTGTATAATCTATTGGAAGTAGTTGTTTTCTGCAAACTTGAAATATGTGGGCAGACAGAATTGGATTATTAATCTGGGAATATCGAGATGATTAATGAAAGGAGATAATAGACGTGATTGAAAAAATCAGTATATTAAGGGAAGCCGCGCTTGAAAAAATAAAACAAGCTGCAAGCAGTAGCGAAGTTGAAGATCTCAGAGTAAAACTTCTGGGTAAGAAGGGTGAATTGACCGAAATGCTCAAGGATCTCAAAAACATGGCTATTGAAGAAAGAAAGCAATTTGGCCAGGAGGCCAATGAATTAAAAAATGAGCTGACAGAGTTTTTGGAGTCAAAATTCAAGGAACTCAGCGCAAATGATGTCAAAAAATCTTTAAGCAGTGGTTCCAGCTTTGATATTTCATTGCCGGGGACTCAGTTCAAGGTGGGCTCTCTGCACCCGGTGACAATTGTCCAGAAGGAAATCGAAAGAATATTCACCGGAATGGGTTTCAACATAGTTGATGGCCCTGAAGCAGAAGAGGAGTTTTATAACTTTGAAGCATTAAATATACCAAAGCATCATCCTGCAAGGGACATGCAGGACACCTACTGGCTTGAAAACGGTTCTCTTCTCAGGACCCATACTTCACCCTGCCAGGTGAGGGCAATGCAGAAATACGGTGCTCCGCTGAAGGTTATTGCTCCCGGAAGGTGTTTCAGAAATGAGAGCACAGATGCATCCCACGAAAATACCTTCTTTCAGCTGGAAGGTATGATGATCGATAAAAATGTCTCCATTGCAAACCTTATATATGTAATGAAGCTGTTATTGTCTGAAGTATTTAACAGAGATGTAAAGATAAGATTAAGACCCGGCTTTTTCCCATTTGTGGAACCCGGCTTTGAACTTGATCTGAATTGTATGATATGCGGAGGAAAAGGCTGCCCCACTTGTAAGCATTCGGGCTGGATAGAGCTTCTTCCCTGCGGTATGGTTCACCCTAACGTATTGCGCTACGGTGGAATCGACCCTGAGGAATATACGGGTTTTGCCTTTGGCTTGGGCTTGACCAGGCTAGCGATGATGAAATATGGAATCAGCGATATCCGTGTTCTCAATTCGGGAGATTTAAGAGCAATGGAACAATTTTCGGTAAGGTAGGAGGGAAACAAGTTGAAACTGTCATTAAATTGGTTAAAAGATTACGTTGATTTAAATGGGATTGATATAAAGGAATTGTGGTACAGATTTACCATGTCTACTGCAGAAGTAGAAGAGGTGGAATTTGTTGGTCAGGATATTCAAAATGTTGTTGCAGCAAAGGTATTGAGTGTTGTACCCCATCCTGAATCAAAGAAGCTGAAAATAACACAGGTTGATTCCGGAGACGGAATACTTCAAATTGTCTGCGGAGCTCCAAATGTTACCGAAGGTATTCTGGTACCCCTGGCAAAAATAGGCGGCTCGGTAAAGAACATGCCTAAGCTGGATAAAGTGAAACTGGTTGGCGTTGAAAGCTTTGGAATGCTTTGTTCTGCAAAGGAACTCGGAATCAGCGATGACCACAGCGGACTACTGGTGCTTGAAGGGGATTATGCACCTGGAACAGATATAAAGTCAATTCTGGATATAGATGATGTCATTATCGAAATTGATAATAAATCACTTACAAACAGACCTGACCTGTGGGGACATTACGGAATTGCCCGTGAAATAGCCGCAATATACGGCAGAGAGCTGAAACCCATGCAGCTGGACGATCTGAAGGCCGCCCAGGATAAGCCGAAGCTTGATATTTCGGTAGAGGACACAGAAAAATGTTTCAGATATTCCGGACTTGAGATCGACGGAATAAAGAAACTGGAAACCTCTATGAACATGAAGATCAGACTGTTCTACTGCGGAATGCGTCCAATATCACCGCTGGTGGATCTGACCAACTACCTGATGCTTGAAATGGGGCAGCCCATGCACGCCTTTGACAGCAGACAGGTGGCAAGCGGCATTATTGTCAGATCTACAAAGGAGCCGACTTTGTTTAAGACTCTTGACGGGACAGAGAGAAAGCTGCCTGAAGATGTACTGCTGATCTGCAACAGGGAAAAGCCGGTTGCAATTGCAGGGATTATGGGCGGTGAAAACTCCGAAGTACTGGAGGATACCACCTCCATATTGCTGGAGTCTGCAAACTTTGAAGGCTCTTCCACCAGAAAGAGCTCAACTAAGATAGGTCTTCGCACCGAGGCCAGCGCACGTTATGAAAAGATGCTTGATCCCAATATGACTGTGACTGCAATACAGAGATTCGTCAAGCTTTTAAAGGATATGCAGCCCGACATTCGGTTTGCATCCGCTTTGACCGATGTGTACTGCAGCAAGCTTGAAACTATTGATATCACAATAACTAAACCATACATTGACAAATATATCGGTAACATTCTGACAAAGGAAAGAATGGTTGACATTCTGAGGGCATTGGAATTCAAGGTGGATGTGGAAGGAGATACTTTCAATATAAAGGTGCCTACCTTCAGAGCTACAAAAGATATTACAATGAAGGTTGATATTATCGAAGAAATCACAAGAATCTTCGGTTATGACAATATCCAGCCTCAAACCCTTGATATAGCATTAAAACCGCTTCAATACAATGAAGAAAGACTTACCGACCACAAGATAAAAGAGCTGTTATCAGAAAGATTCGGTGCAAGTGAGGTAAACAGTTATATCTGGTACGACAATACCTTCAACAGCAGAATGGGCATTGAAACAAACGGGCAGGTGAAGGTATTGAATCCGCAGGCACAGGACGCCAATACACTCAGAGACAGCATGGTGCCCGGAATGCTTGCCTTTGCTGAGAAAAATGAAAAGTCATATGAGGATTTCCTGCTTTTTGAAATAGGAAGCGTATTCAAGGCAGCATCCCCTAAGGACAAGTGTGAACAGCATAAAAATATATGTATATTGGCTGCCAGCAAAGTTAAAAGTGAAGATGAGCTGTTCTATGACCTGAAGGGAATCATTACATTTACAGCTAAAGCCTTAAGGAATGCGAACCTCGATTTCTCCGCATGTACAAGCGGATTAAACTGGGTACATCCCATGAAATCAGTGGATATAAGTTCAAACGGAACCCTGATGGGTTATATAAGTGTAGTTCATCCTATGATTAAAAAGAACATTGCCAAAAAGCTGAACATAGCTGTACTGGAAATAAACAGAGATGTGCTTCAGGCTATTAATACCGGGGTTGTCAAATATAAGGAACCGTCTAAATTCCCTGAGGTTGTTCTGGATTACAGCTTCCTGGTGGACAACGGTGTTACTTTTGACAAGGTTAATGAGGATATCGGCAGCTTCAAGTCCGGCTTGCTCAATGGTTTCAGTTTTGTTACCATCTACACCGGAAAAGGCCTGCCGGAAGGCAAGAAGAGTATGACCTTCAGATTTGTGATAGGTTCGGCAGAAAAGACTTTGTCAAGCGATGACATAAATGATTTTGCAGGTAGCCTGATTGACTACATGAATAGCGTAGGTTATGCTTTGAGATAGTTATAAAACAGGCGAAATCTTCAGCAAGCCTATGCGGAAGATTTCGCCTGTTTTTTGCCTGTTTGATATTTAGTGATATAAACTATCCCAATCATATCTTAATAGCCTTCCAGCATGCTTCTATTGCCTGCTGAATTTCCACTTCGGTCAGCTTATACTTGCCGTTTAAATAGCCTTTAATAACCGAGGTTATTACTCCGCTGGCTATGGAGCAGCACAGCCTCAGGTCCATTTCACGTATTAGTCCCTGTTTTTGCCCCTCCAGTATTATCAGAAAAAATTCCTTCATAGTGGGGTCTTCAAGTTCCCTTAATTCTTCGGAGATATAGGGAGAATGGGAATAATTCTCCAGGAACCATAGTTCTTTCGGATAGTTGATGGAGAAGTCGGCTATTTTGTTTAGGAAAAACTTAAATCTTTCATACAGTGAAACTGTACGGTCATAATCATCTATACAGAATTTTGACATGTGCAGGCTTATTTCTTTATATAATTCATTAACTATTTCTTCTTTGTTTTTAAAATAATTATAAAGTGTTCCCGAACCGACATTTGCCTGCTTGAAGATTTTGGCAAATGTTACGGATTGCAGACCTTCCTTGGTAATCAGTTCAAGAGTTGCCAGCAGAATATCTTCGCGTTTCCCCATGTAATCCTCCAATTCAGCCTGTTTTGGAAATAATGTTCTACTAAATTGTATATTCAATGTGTTTTAATGTCAATGCTGGAGCAATGATTCCAAAGTATATTATTTATATATTTTGACTGATGGAAGGCAGGACCATTAAAAACAGATTTTTTGGCATACAAATTCTAATAAATATTGGCGCAAAACTTAGGTCTATGCCGTATTTATATATATAGAAAGTTATTTTGATTATATATTTTGGAATAAATATTCTATTAATAATTGACTTATTAATTGAGAAGGGATATAATAATTCTTGGAATAGACATTCCAAATAATGAAGACTTAATTGATAATAAAATATAATAACATTAAAGTAATCGAATAATAAGGGAGAAGGTTTGGTATGCAAAAGATACAAAAAGGAAGATTTATTTTTTTGACATTTATTGCTGTCATACTGACAGGGGGA
The DNA here is from genome assembly GCA_023392075.1 of Bacillota bacterium. Lineage (GTDB taxonomy): Bacteria > Bacillota > Clostridia > Acetivibrionales > DSM-1351 > Ruminiclostridium. Next base: position 5,602 of record JAEVZU010000031.1, read on the forward strand.
ATTATGGTAATGGAATCGGCTGAAAACATTGCTAAATCCGACTCGTACGCTGCCTATTCCCATTGCATATCCGGTTTTATTAAAGGTAAATAATATAATTCTTTTTCATGCAAAAAAATATCAAGGAGATAAGGTTCTCCCTGATATTTTTTGTTTTCAGCCCAAGTTTATTGATAGCAGAACTGCTTATTTATTTCTAACACTATTTTCGTAAAATTCAACCATTTTCTTGGTCATTTGTCCGCCGATAGGACCGCCTTCGGAACCATTCTGCTTTGCAGTCAAATCACCTTTATAGTGGTCATTGTTTTCTTTTGTAAATTGAGTTCTGCCGATTTCGGCAGCACATTCCATTTTAAATTGGTTTAATGCATTTCTGCTATCTGGAACAAGTGGTGTCTTTGGTCTTGACATAATAATTCTCCTTTTTTGGTTAATATTAATTAAGAACCTGTTTAGTATCTCATTGCACTCGTCATTTTGGCGTATTTTGCGCCATGCTGCGTTAAATTTTCTAGGAATAAACAAATTATTCCTTCGAAAATTTGCCTTGCCTGGCAGAAAATTCACTCAAAATGCCAAGCACAAGCAGATACTAAACAGGTTCTAAGGGAAAAGGCTGGTGATGTATATTGTACAAAGTGCTGATAGTTGACGACGAGATAATGATCCGGAACGGCTTGTATAATATGATTCCATGGAGAAAGCTTGAGATAGATGATGTCCGGACTGCTTCCTGTGCACAGGAAGCCCTTGAGCTTGCCCGTGAGACAAAACCCGATATAGTACTGACTGATATATGTATGCCTGAAATGGACGGTCTGGAAATGACCAGGCTTATGCTTGAATTTCTTCCCAATCTCAGGGTGCTTGTACTTACGGGTTATGATGATTTTAAATACGCTCAAAAGAGCTGCTATCTTGGTGTAAAAGAATTCATCCTGAAGCCGGTGGATGAAGTCAGTCTGGCAAACAGCATCAAGCTTCAGGTGGAGAATATTAAAAATGAGCTGCAGTCCTCCCTGAAATACAACATCCTCAACAGGAAAAGAGTACTGGAAAATCAGAGGGCTTTTGAAAAATCGCTCATGCAGCTGACCGAAAAGGCTAATGAAACAGAAGGGATAGATATTGATGATCTTGTTCTGGAGGAGAACTGCCGGTACCAGGTATGTCTGATATCACCTGTGCTGTCGGGTGACAGTGTATGGGTACAGCATAAAAATCTGTTGTTGATTTCAATTAAAACCTTTCTTATAGATATGATTGATTCCAATAATTCCGGTTGGACCTTTCAAAACAGGGATGGAGATATTGTTGTAATTTATTATATAAAAAATAATGATGACAGTGCCGAGGAGCAGATATCCAAGCTTCAGGAAATTGTAAATGTGGAATATGATGTTGATTTGGAGACGGGTATCGGTCCGATTGCAGCCAACATTTCAAAAATAAAAACTTCATACATAAAAGCAAAAGAGAATGTGAAAGCAAACAAGACAGAAGTCAATTTGCCGGAAGAAAACCCGGTTGTTGAAGGCTCCAGGCAGAAGGATAAGCTGTCCTACTACAGAAATAAAATGCTGGAGAGCATACCGGATACCGAAGGGGTAAAAAAGTACCTCAAGCTGTATATTGACGAGGTAAGAAACTCAGGAATTAAAAAGGTCAACGCAGAGCAAAAATTCTACGAGCTCGCTTCGGCCTTTTACTGGGAGTATCTGAAAACCACAGGCTACCAGGCCGACGGCCGGTTGGAGACCTTGATAACGACTCTGCAGGGCAATGACCTTGAAAACTGCTGCGTTTTTATAGAAATGTTCATTGCAAAGCTGATGTATACCAATAAAAAACAAATGCATGAGATAGTTGAAGCCGCTACAAAATATATTAACGAGAAGCTGACCGAGGACCTTACGGTGTTTACCCTGGCAGAACAGTTCCATGTTGCCCGCAATTATTTTTCCAGGCTGTTCAAGAAGGAAATGGGAGAGGGCTGCAACGAATACATCACCAGGCTCCGCATTGAGAAGGCAAAGCAGCTTCTGGGGGCATCAAGGCTGAAAACGTACGAGATTGCCGAAAAGGTGGGGTATCACGATACGAATTATTTTTCTCTGGCATTTAAGAAAAATACAGGGTTATCACCCAAGGAGTTCAGAGAAAGGCTTAACAATCCGGAATGAAACTGTTCATTCCCAAGTGAAATTGTTATGCTATGATAGGAGCGTCTTCTGCCGGTAAGGACCTTTTAAAGGCTGAATTCACTCTGAAATAGCTGTGGATGGCAAGAGGCAGGTAAATAAGTAAAGTTAAATAATAAAATTTTAATAAAACAGTAAGGTAAACAGCCGTCAAAACAGCCCGTGTGAGATACTGCACTGGGCTGTTTTACAGCATATGGGAATTTCTTTAATCCGCTGACAATACTATATAAATGTTGATTACTATATGATATAATTAAATTCTTAGTAGGTTTGAGCATGGATGAAAAAATCTTTGAATTTATGACAAAAATGTATTCGGAAATAAAACAGCAGTTTGATGTAGTTAATAAAAGTTGGACGAAAAATCCGACAAAACCGATATTATAAAGTTCGAGAATGATCTAGTGCCCAAAATTGAAGCTATAGTGGTCTGTAACGCCTAAATTCATACATTGCCGATAGTTAAATTTCCCCAGGACTACGTTGTCGTCAGTTGAAATAAAGCAATTATTCCGCCTTCCTCCGCCTATTCCTGAGAAAATTTTCCTCATCGGACAATATATGTTTTAGATCTTACAGACCACTAGTTTGATGGATATAAGCAGAATGCTGAAAAGCTTGACCATATTGAAAAACAGGTTTCAAAGCAGGAAGAGATTATATTGCAACATATAAAATAATCTTGAAGTACTTTTTTATCTGTTTATATCCAAAAACAACACATCTTTTAACAATTTCTAAATGTAGGTGTATAAGTCTTTTCATGATTAACTTCTTAAATCCCGGATCGGATTTTCCGGCATATTTAAATCCAAACTATAACATATTCTATTATTTCTTCTGAACCTGCTAGTTATATTAAACCTGCAAGGAATTTTTTGCATGCCCACCGCTGGCTATGTATATTTATGTGATAGCTTTTTTGCTGCCGGCAGAAAAATTACTTACTAAAAAAATCATTACAAAGAACAGAGTACAGCCTTTCTTCATGTATTTGCATTTGATTACTTTTTAGGACTATAATTATGAAATACAGAGTTGAATTCAGACACAAAGAAAAGGTTGGTGATTTTTATGGAAAAGACAAGATTGGGACGCACGGGTCTGATGGTTACAAAAAGCAGTTTTGGAGCACTTCCCATACAGAGAGTTTCCTTTGATGAAGCAAAAAAACTGTTAATAAAGGCATATGATAACGGAATTAACTTTTTTGATACGGCCAGAGCCTACACCGACAGCGAAGAAAAGATCGGATATGCTCTTTCTGAAGTCAGAAAGGATATTATAATAGCTACTAAAACCTTTGCCAACGATAAAAAGACACTGTTTGAACACCTTGAGACAAGTCTTAAAAACATGAAAACAGATTATGTGGATATCCTTCAGCTGCACAATCCTGCCGAACTGCCTGATCCCAATGATCCGGACGGTACTTATGCAGGACTTCTGGAAGCAAAGAAGAAGGGGATGATACGTTTTATTGGTATCACAAATCATAGAATAAAAACAGCTATGGAGGCAGTTGCATCAGGGCTGTATGATACAATGCAATTTCCTTTGAGCTCCTTATCCTCGGACGTCGATCTGGAGCTGATAGAGGAATGTATAAAATATGATGTGGGCCTGATCGCCATGAAAGCAATGTCAGGCGGTCTTATAACAAATGCCGCGTCAACCTTTGCCTTCCTGCGGCAGTATGAAAATGTCGTACCCATATGGGGCATTCAGCGGGAGAGGGAACTGGACGAGTTTCTGTCCCTGGAAAAAAATCCTCCTGTGCTGGATCACAACTTGCGGGAGGTTATCAATAAAGACAGGGAAGAGCTGGCGGGAAACTTCTGCAGGGGCTGCGGCTACTGTATGCCATGTCCCGCAGGGATAGAGATACCTACCCAGGCAAGAATCTCCCTGCTTTTGAGGAGGGCCCCCTATCAGCAGTTCCTGCAGGACGGTTTCAGGGATAAAATGGAGCTGATAAATAAATGTATTGAATGCGGCCAATGCAGGGAGCACTGCCCATATAAAATAGACACTCCAAACCTGCTCAAAAGCCAGCTGGCAAATTACACCGAGTTTTATAATGAGCATATGTAAAGCTGCAATAACCACAAAATGACTTTTTAGCTGTAACACTCAAACAACAAAATACGATGTGCAGAGAAACAATTTATCTTTACCGGTACGCGAGGACAAATTAAAGTCAAAGGAAGGCTCGATAGAAAGCAGCTGCTGAATTTTTTGGCGAAGTTCAAATGATGCAGCAGGAGGCTGCTTGTTGTGCGACGGCGGAAGCATTTGAACGAGCCAATAAAAATTCAAGCAACTGCTTGGGGAGCAATCCTTTGACTTAATTTTTGTACGGGAGTACCGGTAAAACCAATGCCAGCTTACACGCCACATTGTGTTTTGTTACTTAAAAAGTACAATTAAAAGAGTCAGCCTGTACTGCAGCTTATTAATTACACGGTCCGGTAAAAGTTGTTACTGGCATACCTTTCCGGGATTTAATATATTTTTCGGGTCGAAAGCCAGCTTTATCCCTCTCATTATGCCCATTATTTCCGGGTCAAGGGATTCCTTCAGATAAGGCTTCTTTGCATAGCCGATACCGTGCTCTCCCGATACCTGGCCCCGGAGTTCATTTGCCTTTTTATACATTTCCTCCATAGCCAGGGCAAGCCTCTTTTCCCATTCTTCTTCGCTGAGGTCGTCTTTCAGGATATACGCGTGAAGATTACCGTCTCCGGCATGGCCGAAGCTCTTGATCCTCACACCCACCTGGTCCTGAAGTTTATGGCTGAATTCAACTATTTCGCTAACCTTGTTCCTGGGAACAACCACATCCACTTCGTCCATATAGGTGGTAGAGGCTTTAATTGCTTCAAGGAATGCACCTCTGGCCTTCCAGATGGAATCGTTTCTTTCCTCTGTATCGGATATCAGAATGTCAAGGGCACCCTGTTCCAGACAGATTTTTGCAACCTTGTCATAGGAGGCTTCAATTTCTTCTGTGGAATTGCCGTCAAATTTCAGGAGCAGATAGGAGTCCGACTGGTTGTCAGGGAACTTTTTACCCAGAAATTCTTCAGCGTCCATAATTGTCTGTCTCTGCATAAATTCAATAGCAGTAGGAATTGTCTTTGATTTGATAATCAGAGGCACTGTTCTGATAGCCTGCTCCAGAGACGGAAACGGTATTAAAAGGCTGATTGCTTTTCTGGGCAGCGGCAGAAGCTTCAAGGTTGCTTTTGTTATTATGCCCAGAGTGCCCTCAGAGCCAACTATCAAATCCTTCATGGCATAACCGGAACTGTTTTTAACCACCTTGCCGCCGAAATTAACAATATTGCCGTTGGGCAGAACTATTTCCAGACCTCTTACGTAATCTCTCGTAACGCCGTATTTTACCGCACGCATACCGCCTGCGTTGGTGTTGATATTGCCGCCGATTGTAGCGGTCTTTTCGCCCGGATCGGGGGGATAGAACAGATCATGCTCCTCAACAAACTTTGAGAGCTCCATAAGCAGAACGCCCGGTTCAACAGTGACTGTCAGATTTTCTTCATCAAGCTCAAGAAAATGGTTCATCAGGCTCAGATCCATAACAATTCCCTTGTTTATGGGGACGGCACCTCCCACCAGACCGGTGCCCGATCCCCTGGGGGTAACAGGAATGTTGCTTTCATAAGCATATTTCATTACTGCGGACACTTCTTCGGTTGAAACCGCACGGACAACAATGTCGGGATAGCATTCAGTGCCTCCCAGCTCGTCATGGCTGTACTCTTCATTTATATTTTCACTGTAAAGAACTCTTTCTGCGTCGCCTAT
>JAEVZU010000212.1 GCA_023392075.1 Bacillota bacterium
AAATTATAAAAAAACATTTAAGATTTTAAAAAAATCAGAAATGGAAAGGATATTGATTAACAAGTAAATATGTGCCGTGATGTTAAGGGTTCAGTATTTGAACGTTTCATTAAAAGCCAAAGGTGCCTGTATTGACCACCTTGTACCCCTTTGCCAAATGCGGTAATTTTCATAATCTGACCCCTATAGCAACTCCATTGCATCAAATCCGACTCATATGCCGAATACCCATCACCCCGCACTGTGGGCTGATGTAATCCGGGGCGGGGAAGCTATGCGACCCAGGCGCTTTAACCTGCATCATTTAGCCCCCTAGGTTCAGCACAATTTGTTTGGAAAAGTATCAAGATGAACAGTCATCAAATTGCCCTCAAATTCCTTCTCAATCTGTGTATGGGTATGCGTATTCCATAGTCGCTTGAAAATCGGTAACAGGGGTAGAGATTTTGCGACTTCCTTTTAGTTCATCAAATCATGTTGTCAGTGTTGGGGGGACTTTCCCATACAGGTAGTTTATTGTTTTAACTATATCGGGATCAAATTGGATGCCACAGTTATTTATTATTTCCCTTCTACATTCTTCCCAGCTTAGAGCCTGCCTGTACGGCCTGTCATAGGTCATGGCATCTATTGAATCGGCAACGGCGATAATACGTGAGCCCAGGGGTATTTGAGTTTGCTTCAAGCCGTCGGGATATCCATTTCCATCCCAGCGTTCATGATGGTGCAGAACTATTTCCGATATTTCCTTCATGTACTTTGATTTTTTTAAAATATTATAGCCTATATCGGGATGTCTTTTAATTTCCTCCCATTCTTCAGGTAACAGCTTTCCTCTTTTGTTCAGAACTTCTTCCGAAACTCCGATTTTACCTATATCATGAAGGTGGGCAGCAAGATGAATGGTTTCAAGTTTGGATCCTTTTATTCCCATTGCCTTTGCGATTTGAAAGGACATATCCGCAACGCGATTGGAATGCCCGCTTGTATATGAATCTTTAGCATCCATCGCTGTTGTGAGACATTCTATGATATCGTGGAGTCTGCTTTTTTCAAAAAAGCGTTTTATTATATACATAAATATATTTATCCTCTAATTTATCTTCCGTTAAAATCAAAGGCTTTTTTATTCCAATACCTGTTAGTCTATGCGGATATTGTGAAATCAAAGTTGTTGTTTGTAATTGAGTCTCTGATATCCTGCCTGGCTTTGTCGAAGCTTCTGAATAATTTCAGAGCTTTCTCGGGTGCATGATATACTTTCCAATACCTGCAAAGCAGACTGTTTTCACCCTTATGATTAATAAAGCCTACCACATCTTCCAAAGGTATTCCAAGAAATATACCGATTTCGTGAGGACATACACATTCAAATCTTTCTCTTAATTTATCCATGCATTCTTCCAGAGTTATTGTTGAGGAATAGCCCATTTCATTTAAAAACTCCCTGTTGCTGCTTTTATTCAGACATTCCTCCAACAGCCTGGCCTTATAAAAGAGTACTCTTACGCTGTCCTTTGTATCTCTTAGCAGGGTAAACTCCAAATTGAGCCTTTTACATACCTGGAAGCCAAAATTTTCCCAAAGATCATACAGGTTTCTTCCGGCTCTGGTGAAAGTCATAAGGGAGGAGGGTTTCTCCTCCCTTAAGGTAGGTGCTGTTCCGTAAGCAATCAATGACAACAGATAATCTTCATCAGAAAGCTTATTTAATAAATTTATGAAGTTTAGTGCTTGAATTTGATTTATTGCCATTAATATCACTTCCCGTATAATTGTTTTATCTGTTTCCTCAAGTTAAAATAAATCGATATAAATTTAACTCATTGTGTGTTCCGCAACTATATTAATTGGAAAACATAATAAATTAACTGGTACGATGCGTTTAATTTATATGGATGATACAAGCTTTTGGCCAAGTTCTCTGCAGAGCTTCAATCCCTCTTCATCAGGGGTGGTATGTATTTTTAATCCGGAGTCTGCAAGTTTGACTCCCAGACCTGTCATTCTTTCCTCCCAGTCGGACAGCCATTGTCCATCGCCCCAGTCATAGGAACCAAAAAGTACCATGGGCTTATTCTTTAATTCCAGGCTTTCCAGGGACTGTACAAAAGGTTCCATTTCAGACTCTTCCAGCACTTCACAGCCCATTGAAGGGCAACCCAGAGCCACAGCGTCCGAATTTTGGACATCCTGCAGACTGGCACTGCCAACATCCTTTATAATCACTTCCATATCTGCACCCTTGGAACCTTCGGCAACTGCCAGCGCCATTTGCTGGGTGTTCCCGGTACCGCTCCAATAAATTACTGCTATATTCTTCATAAGATACCTCCAAATATTTTTTATATTCCCATTATGAGGGACAGGCAGTATCCTTTTCGCTTTCCAGCTTTTTCAGCAGATCCAAAAGGGATGAGGCACTGCTGCTCTGACTTCTTACCACGCTGATGTTTTTCTTTTTAGCTTCCTTCATGGCTGTCAGCATCATCTTGTGTGAAACTGTGGAAGTAAAAAGAACTATCCTGTCAGGGTTACCGATAGCCTTATCAAACCTTGCAGGCATCTGGGTGTACACTTTCACCCGGTGTCCCCGGCTGGAACAAATCTCCCTGTACTCCTCCTGCATTCTGTCATGTCCGCCGACTAAAACAATACTCATTTTTAGACCTATAACCTTTCCGCTCACATAAAATTCAATTAAATCCACGTTCCTGCCGTGAGCCTGGTAAGAGGTGAATTGTGCCCTGTATATCAGTACCGTATATTTTCCATTTGTATAACTCCTGCTTTTATGATAATGATAATCATTATCAATTAAATATAGTCTACCAAGTATTAGTTAGTAAGTCAATACAAATTGTATGAATTGGGATCGAAAAGTTTTTAATGTAATGAAGCAATAGATCATTTTGTCTCTGCAGCCTAAAATTTTTCTATTTAATTTGTGCCTGAGACAAAACGCACAAAAATTATGTAAATCACGTTGACTTTTATGTATAAATATTATATTATGTAAGTGGACATATCAACATAACAATATAATAACATGTAGATATGCTATGATGTTCTATTAGGGGGATAGCGATGATAGGAATGATACCAAAATACTATCTGGTAAAACAGAAAATAGTAGAGATGATCAACAACGAAGAGATAGGACCTGACGGCATGATTCCAAGTGAAAGAGAGCTGATGAGCAGCTTTGGAATAAGCAGAATCACTGCCAAAAAGGCTATCGATGACCTTGTTAATGAAGGGTATCTCTATAGGATCCAGGGCAAAGGGACATTTGTTAAAAAAGATACGCTTGACCAGGACTTGATATCAATTACCAGTTGCACCCAGGATATTGTAAAGCTGGGCATGACGCCGTCAAAGCGTCTTCTGACGGCAGAAGTCATTGAGGCGGATAAGACGAGAGCGAAAAAACTGCAGCTCTCCAATGGGGAAAAGGTACTTAAGGTTAAAAGGGTCTATTATGCAAACAATGAACCTATAAACCTGACAACAACGTATTTGCCGTGTAAGGCATTTCCTTTAATAGAGACCTATGATTTCGGAGTGGACTCTATTTATGACGTTCTTGAGAGCAAATACAATACCAGGATTACAAAGGCTACAAGAACTATTGAAGCCGTCCTGGCGGTTGATGAGGTCGCCAAGGAACTGGAGGTAAAGGAAGGAGATCCCGTACTGCTGTTCAGGGCTGTAACTTTTGGAATGGTTAACGGGAGGGAAGTTCCTATAGAAACTTTTAAAAGCTTCTATAGATCAGATAAGTTTAAATTTTATATTAATCAAATCCATCAGTAGCATTTCAGCATAAAATGAAGGAATGATTGAGCTAGTTAATTTTAATCATTTCAGGATTTTGAATTATCACATATGTCAGGTAAAAAAAGTATAATTTGCCACGGCTTGGTTTTTTGTACCCCAATAAGGCTTAAGAAGTGGTTATTTATAAGAAGTCTTAATGTCGCGGCTAAGACTTCTCTCTAAAACAAATATTAAATTCATCAAATCATCAAAACATCAAAAACAGTATCAGAGGAGTGGTTGACATGGAAAAAATGAAATTTGCAAGAAAGATGTCTTTTATACTTGTAATTGTTATGTTGGCTTCTATGCTTTTCGCAGGTTGTTCTACCAAAACAAATGATTTAGGAATTGCGCTTATCACTTCTGCGGCAGGACCAAACGATAAGGGTTATAACCAATCGGCAGTTGCGGGATTGGAAAAGGTTAAAACTGAGTTAGGCATAAATTACAAGGTAGTTGAAACTTCAGATGTTCCGGGAAGCCTGTCACAGTTGGCCGGTGCGGGTTATAAACTGATTTTCAGTCTTGAGTACAATTTCGATGCCCTCATTAAAGGTGTTGGCGGAAACAAGCCTATTGCAGAGCAATACCCCGATACAACCTTCGTAGTATTCAATGACAATCCAAATGTTAATGAGGATGGAAGTATAAAACATAAAAATGTCGTTTCAGTTCTATTTGATGTTCATGAAGCATCATTTATTGCCGGTGCTTTGAGTACCCTTGTAAATGAAAATGCTTCTGCTCTGTTTAATACCTCAGACTATGCCTTCACAGCAGGAGATGCGGGAAGGAAGGTTGGTTTCCTTGGAGGAACAAAATCAAACGGTATTACAGTATTTGGTTATGGTTATGCAGAAGGAATCAATTATATTTCAAAAGAGCTGGGGGTAAAATATACCTTCTACAGTGATTATAATGCCGGCTTCAGTGATTCTGCCGCAGGTGCAACAAAAGCCAACACATATTATTCCGACGGAGCAAATATTGTTTACGCAGTAGCGGGAGCTGTCGGCGATGGAGTTACAGCCAAGGCGAAAGAAGTTAAAAAGCTTGCGATAGAGGTTGATGCAAACAAGGATAACAATCAGCCGGGTTATATATTGACCAGTGTGCTGAAAAATACAGAGGTGCCTGTATATGAAATTTCAAAGCACTTCAAGGATCAGACCATGGACAAGGTTAACGGACAGGTTCTGAGCTATAACCTTGCATCAGGAGCAACAGGAATTACTGATTTGAGTGTTATTGAAAGCAAAATCAAACCTGAAGGAAAAGCTAAGTGGGATGAGATCAAGACACAGCTCAAAGCTGTGGCAGACAAGATAGCAAACGGTGAGATCAAGGTTACAAATGCCCAGGCAGGTGAAAGCTTTGATAAATCGGCACTTACAAATCTTAATATGCCAAATGACTGATAATTAAAAAATCAAACGAAGTCAATTACTATTAATTTTTCACCAAACGAATTTTTAAAAGTAATTGACTTTATGAAGGTGGTAAATATGTACGCAATAGAAGCTGTTAATTTAACAAAAAAATATGGCGATTTTGTTGCTAATGAGGATATAAATATTTCCATCGGACAGGGTGAAATTACTGCCATTGTCGGAGAGAACGGAGCCGGAAAGACAACTCTTATGAACATGTTCTTCGGGCTTCAGCGGCCAACCGGCGGAGAACTGAGAGTTCAAGGTAGGACGGTTTCCTTCGGCTCTTCATTGGACGCAATAAACTGCGGATTGGGAATGGTGCACCAGCATTTTAAGCTGGTGCCCAGCCTCACCGTTTTTGAAAATATTCTTCTGGGTACCGAAATAAAAAAGGAAATAAAAATATCAGGCAAACTAAGCTTTAAAAGCCCGATAATTGACCGTAAAAAGGAAAGAAAGACTGTACAAAAACTGATAGATGATTATAAGTTTGAACTCAATGCTGACGACATTGTGGAAAATATCTCTATTGGGGCAAAGCAAAGAGTTGAAATACTGAAAATGCTGTACCGCAATGTTGATATTCTTATATTTGACGAACCAACAGCCGTCCTGACTCCACAAGAGGTTGATGAGCTGCTGGTAAGCTTCAGGGAACTGAAAAAACAGGGCAAGACAATTATTTTGATTACCCACAAGCTCAGGGAAGTTATGGAAGTAAGCGACAAGGTAGTGGTTATAAAGCGCGGCAGAGTTGTGGGGAGCAGGGCGACAAAGGAAACCAGCGCCGCCGAAATAGCTAAAATGATGGTTGGGCGTGAAGTTATTCTCAATGTAAATAAGAAAG
>JAEVZU010000117.1 GCA_023392075.1 Bacillota bacterium
CGTATTATGATATCCGATTTAAAAGCTTCAGCTATACTAACCAAAACAGATGCAGGTCTTGCATGCAGACCTACCGCACAGGTGATTACAAAATTATTAGTCAGCATTTAATCTCTCCTTTACATAAGTTCTAATTTGCGCTGCATCACTTATCTTTAAAACGTTTTCCGCAATATCTCTGGCTTTTTCCAAGGTTAGATTACAGATGGTTTTCTTTATATAGGGAATTGAGGACGGGGCCATTGAAAATTCATCCAGGCCCAATCCAAGCAATACTGCCGCACTCTCAACATTGGATGCCATTTCTCCACACATGCCGACTTTTATTCCGGCTTCATGTCCGGCCTCTATAACATTTTTTATCAGCCTCAGCACGCCAAGGTGCATTGGATTATATAAGTAGCTTACGTTTTCATTCATCCTGTCGACTGCAAGTGAGTACTGGCATAAATCATTTGTGCCGATACTGAAGAAATCCGTCTCTTTGGCCAATATGTCCGCCGTCATGGCTGCCGAAGGTATTTCTATCATTATTCCGACTTGAATGTTCCTGTCGTAGGGTATACTCTTTTTATCCAGGCCGTTTTTCACTTCATCCAATATCTTTTTTGCAGCTCTCAGTTCTTCAATACCTGAAATCATCGGAAACATTATTTTTAACGTTCCATACGCACTTGCCCTTAATATTGCTTTTAACTGGGTTTTAAATACTTCAACCTCTTTGAGGCATATTCTGATGGCCCGGTATCCCAGAAAAGGATTTTCTTCCTCCGGAAGCTCCATACTTTTTATCTGCTTGTCTCCGCCAATATCCAGTGTTCTTATTATACAGGGCCTACCGTTCATGCTTTCAGCTGCCTTTTTGTAGGCCTGAAATTGCTCTTCCTCAGCCGGAAGCTGATTCCGGTCCATATAGAGAAATTCTGTTCTGAACAAGCCTATCCCCTGACCACCTTTTTCCACAACATTCACAGCTTCTTCAGGCTTTCCAATATTTCCAAACAGCTCAACCAGCCTTCCGTCAATTGTAGCTGCCGGTTTTTCCTTCAACTGCCGGATCTCTTCCTGCACAGCCAAATGCCTTTGTTGTTCCTGAATATAAAACTGCAGTTGTTCACTTTTGGGATTTGAAATGACTGTTCCTTCTGCTCCGTCCAGAATCACGATTTCTCCTGATGAAATTTTTAAAATGCTTTCACCGCAGCCCACTACCGCCGGTATTTCCAGCATTCTTGCGACAATTGCGGTATGTGAAGTTTCTCCGCCTTTTGCTATGGCAAAACCCTTGATGCGGGCTTTGTCCAGAGCTACCGTATCTGCTGGAGTCAAATCTCTTGCTATAAGAATGGTATCTGTTTCAAGCTGTGATAAATCAATCCGTTTCCTCCCCAGAAGAGCATCCAGGATGTAATTTCCTACATTCTCAACATCCTCAGCCCTCTGTTTCATGTAATCATTATCTATTGTAAGAAACATGGCTTTAATTTTATCAACAGCCTCTGATACCGAGGCCTCTGCGCACATATATTGCTTTTTGATATTTGTCCTGACCATATCGTTCAGAATTGGATCGCCCAGTACTTTCATGTAAGCTTCAAAAAGCTGTAAATCCTTCTCTTCAAGAATTTTTGAAGCCCTTACTTTTGCTTCTTCAAGCTTTTCACCGGCAATTTGAACAGCTTCTGTGTACCTGGTCATTTCATTTTCCAATTCAGTCTCACCAATTTTTTTACCGCTGTATTCCTTGCTCCTATCTTCTTCCTGGTAAACCAGAGCCTTACCGATACCTATGCCATTGGAGGCGGGGATACCTTTCATCATAACAATCACCATATCCTTTTATTTTCTTTGATTGCTTGAATAATTAAAGCTTATCTGTAAATGCCCGGTAAATTTTTTCACTGTCCTTTATCGTAAATAACTCCTTTATTGCTTTACCTTCCTGTATGAACTCCGCAATATTTGTAAGGATCTTCATATGCTCATTACCCTTTCCCGCTATTCCGACTACAAGATAAGCCACCTTGTTTTCTCCGAAAATAACACCCTCAGGAAACTGCAGTACACTGATCCCGGTTTTGATGATCTTATCTTTTGCTGCGCCTACCCCATGGGGAATCGCAATTCCTTCGCCAATATAGGTTGAATACACCTTTTCTCTCTCCTGCATGGCCTCTATATACTCGGGCAATACATATCCGCCGTCAACCAGCAGTTGTCCTGCCATATCAATGGCCTCTTCCTTACTTACGCTTTTCTGGCCGGTCTTAATATTTTTGGGATCAAGTACGCCATAATATTTATTTGCATTTGTACCTGTTTTATCCATATCTCCCTGCACCTTGTCAGCTTCAGAGACTTTCTCCTTCTTTCCGAAAAATGAAAAACCCATATATTATCTCTCCCTTTTATTTTCAATTTTAGTATTAAACTTGTACGTTAAGAATTATTTTTTGAGATAAATTGTTTGATTTATTTCTAAATATTTAAAGACTTTTATTTGATGTTTATATTATAATATAGTGAAATGTTTGACTTCAATCAATTGTTCCGCATTTTTGACACTGATTATTAGTGCCAAAAGCGAATATGCCTGAAATTGCAGCTAAAGCACTTGTGTTTCAGCTGCAATTTCAGGCATTTAATTTTAATGGAGCTGCAATTTATTAAAGTTTTACTTGAGCACTATAATGAGTAGTTCATGCATTCCCTCAACCTGTCATTGAAATGCTCCATGTGCAGTTCCAAATGTCTATAGTAGTGGTGGATGATTTCTTCCAACGATATTGCCTCTTCATTTTTAATCCAGACATTTTGCAGTTTATCACTGTCAATTCCCTTAATAACATTAATAAGCATGCAATTGTAATTATACCAGAGAGAGACAAGCAATTCCCAGTTCATACTATTATAATTCTGGACCCGGATCCACTGTTCTCCCTCATAAGCAGGAAAACCAAGCAGATCTGAGAATTGAAGCCGTACAAACCTCTGATGATTATTTGATGCGGAATCAATCAAATGTCCTATGATTTCTCTCAGTGACCATTTATCCTCTGAGATTTTTAAATTTGTAATTTCGCTGTCTATGGAATTTAAAAAAACATGAAAATTATCAACTACCTCTTTATAATTCATTTTAATCCGCCTTTCTTCCTATATATAGTAAATGTTCACAGGAACCAAAAATGCTGCTGTTACCGGATATATCATAAAACAAATCAATCCAATGCTCAAGAATGTCGGGGGGCAGCCTCATAAGAGCCGGCTCTGTCAATGCTATATTATTAAATCTTTAAAACAAAAGCTA
>JAEVZU010000137.1 GCA_023392075.1 Bacillota bacterium
CTGGTTAAAAAACTAAAATTTCAAAATAAGATTTATGTAAACAACGAAGCTGTTCACGTAAATTATATTATAAAAGAAAACGATCAGGTTAGAGTTGAACTCGAACTTGAAGAAGACTGTGAGTATATCGAACCCCAGAACATACCTATAGATATAATTCACGAGGATAGCTGTCTCCTGGTGCTGAACAAACAGCCCGGAATCGTTGTACATCCTACCAGCAGCCATCCTGATTCCACAATAGCAAACGGGATTGTATATTACCTGAAGGGAAAAGGCATTTCTAAAAAAGTCAGACCTGTAAGCAGGCTGGACAGAGAAACCTCGGGTATTATTATCTTTGCAAAAAATCAGTTTGCCCAGGAGGCACTTATCAGACAGATGCAGGCAAAAATTTTTGAAAAGGAATACCTGGGCATTGTCCATGGCATACCATCTTTAAACGCAGGTACCATTGATCTGCCCATTGACAGAAAACCCGGAAGCATTATGCTGAGGCATATTTCAGATACGGGAGCTCCTTCGGTAACACATTATGAGGTCCTGGAGAGTTTTCCTTCGCATAATGCGGCTTTACTTAGATTTAAGTTGGAAACCGGAAGAACACATCAGATCAGAGTCCACTGTCAGGCCATGGGTTTTCCCATATATGGAGACACACTGTATTCGGAAAATACAGGCTTGTTAATTTCCCGTCAGGCCCTCCATTCCCATATTACCAAAATAGTTCATCCTGAAACCCGGAAGGAAGTTATCTTCAATACTGAACTGCCCCCGGATATGATGGCTGTGCTGGAAATAATGCGAAATAGTCTGTAAATATTTTACATTAGTCCTCTGATATGCTACTATCTTCATATGAAAAGAGTTTGTACCGGTTTAATTACCGGTTCTACAAATGAAGAAGGATTTGTCAGGAGGAATTTTTTATGGATATTTTAAAGGATCGGTATTCTATAACAGAGTTAAGTGAAAGTTTAAATATAACTGATCATGCTTTGAGATTTTATGAAAAGGAGTTCGGACTGAAAATCCCCAAGGATAGCAGAGGCAGAAGATTTTATACCACCGATCTGGCCAATGTAATGTACCAGATCAAGGATATGCGCGATCAGGGGCTTGAACTTAAAGCAATCAGAAAAATACTTGAGGATGAAAATATCATTAAGGACAGCCCTACGGATACAGCCTTAGATCCCTCTCAGGCTAATGTGTCTCGATTGCCTGCCGTCATTGATCATGCTGCTCCGCAATTGAGCAGCACTGAACTTACCGCAATCATCGATGCACTTAATAATATGAAGATACAGGTTTTTAATAATATATCCACAGAGCTGACGTCAACCAGGGAACAGATATCTAAAGAGATTCATAAATCAAAACTTGAACTGGGAGCATGTGTTGAAAACAGTTCAAGAAAACTTGAGATCAAACTTGACAGGCATTTCCAGGAGGTTGACAGAAATATTACCAGTTGGAGAGAGAGAAAAACCACCACTCTTGGAGGAAGATTGAAAAAATTAATCGGGAAAGCATAAATAAAAACATTAAGCCGGCATTGCCGGCTTTTTTAATTTCACTTATATTCAGCTTAATCCATGTATCAGTCTTTTAAAGGAAAACCCTTTGCATCCTTGTTTATTGTACCTGCCAGTATCAGTATACCTTCGATCAAACCCCATATATATATAAACGGTGCGAATATGAAGCATGATAATAACGTCAGAAGCAGCTGTGCCAAACCAAGTCCGATATATCCCAAATAGAATCTGTGAACTCCGAACATTCCAAGGAAAATACCGAACAAACCAGCCGCAAGTTTGGACTTCTGCTGACCGTATACATTCAAATTAACTCCGCACTTCATACAAACCTGAGCCATTGAATTTGTAATATCTCCGCACAACGGACAATAGTTATTTCCCTTTCCAGCAGGTACTCCGCATGCAACACATATCGCTGCCTGATCGTTCATAACGTTACCACAATTTCTACAATACATAATATTTACCTCCTGTTTTGATATTTATCGTTAAGTCACCCATTTTTTCATACAACTTTCGAAAATGTATTACACCTAAGTATACGACTAAGCACAAAGTATGTCTGAAATATTTTATCTTATATTTAAAAATAGTTAAATTTTTACAGATAATCCCCATTATTTATACTTGAATAATATATATTAAATTTTTAAAAAAGTCCACTAAAAATAATGCATTCAGGCAAATTACAGAAATTAATCGCCATAATTTCAAAAAAATGGTGATTTTTGTATAACATTATGATAAAATTGGAATATATTGAATATTCATGTAAGGAGCAAATGAAATGAGATTTGTCCAAAAGTGGTCATACGCTTGTGCAAAACATTTAGCATATGCTTTAAATGAAAATCATAATAAAAGATCAGTTTATTATTATGGCTTCTATGTTTTATTTGGTACACTTGTAAAAGGTTTTATATTGATTTCAGTATCTCTACTTCTTGGGATTTTTATTCCAGCCTTGCTGACTGTAACAGTCTTAGCTTCCTTAAGGTTATTTGCAGGAGGATACCATTTTGATACATACGGCAAATGTCTTTTGGTTTCAATGGCACTCACTGTAGCAGCTGCCTTGATATCTCAATATACCCATCCTTACTGGAGTATGGCAGCAGTTGCCATATTTTTATTTTTGGTATTTACCCTCAGCCTTTACATGCTGATAAAGTATGCTCCAAAAGATACACCAACCAAGCCTATAACAGATCCTGCAGATATTATCAAGTTTAAAAGGCTATCAATTATATACCTTGGTATATTGCTGATCATTTGCTGTGTTCTGTCAGCTTTGGGGCTGAAAATGTATGTTATGGCTATATGCTTCGGTGTGCTGCTTGAGATATTCAGCATAACTCCTGCCGGACATAATTTTTTCAACATTATAAAAGTCGGATTAAACAAAGGGTGATTTATCCCTTCCGATTAATTATTTTATTTAGAATGCTAAGGCTTATATACTGTAAAAACAACTGATAAGAGGTTAGATGTATGATTGATGTATTATTTCAGAATGGCATACCTGCTAAATTAATAATAAATACACTATTTGTATCCATACCGGAAGAGCTGTACCTGGTGATGTTTACATTAATAATGGTGGGTGAATTTGAATACTGGAAAGAAGCTGAATGTAAACGGCTAATTAACAGATTTGACTACGTCAGGGTTTTCCTGCCAACTTTTGCAGGTGCTATAATATCAAATATTTTAATTAATACAGGTCTGGATTACAGCTTTTACCGATTTTTATCTCCAGCCATAATGTATATCCTTATAGTTTTTACCAACGATATTTTTGGGGATGCAAGCGCAATAAAATGGATGATAAAAGCTTTTATTTTCTTTTTAATAGGCTTTCTTTCTATTGGAATTACGGAATTTGCCTACATACCATTTATATTATCTTGTACAGGTCTGACAATGTCCGATATCAGAAATAATCTTTTAATATATTTCATGACATCAATTCCCTCACGTCTATTACAATATACTTTGCTTTCCTACCTGGTAAGCAGGAAACGCACCCTGCTGAAGGGTCATCTTATAAAAAACATACTAACAAATCCTTTACTTACAGTGATATTTTCCTTATTAGTACTTGCAAATATATTGTTTCTTCAAATGTTCGGTTCGGCAATTATGTTTGAAGAAATGCTTATATCTATTTCCGACTTCTCTCAAATGCTTATAATTACAGGCCTTGTTATATTTCCCATACTTAATATTTCAGGGTTTTTATGGGGGGTTTATTTTTTGAAAGACAAGGAAATCAAAGATAAAAAAATCGCTTCTGAAAAATTAAATAAATTGTTGAAAGAAATAGAAATATATACAAATAATGAAAAATATGATAATATCAGGTGGAAGCTTAACGAGATTGGCGTGGGCATTGAGGATATTTCAAAAGCCCTTTATAAAGAAAGTGAAACGGAGTAAATAAATTAATTACAGATAAAGGAGGTAGATAGCTGTGAAAACATTCTTTTACACGATTTTATCAAGCTTATTATACATTCTGGTATTATTATTCGGAGTAAAACCGGCTTGTTTCTGGTGGATGCATCAACCCAGAGTTCCAAAGCTGAAATAGGAACCTACAAGCATGGTATTTAGAGAAAGATGAAAGATGAGCCTAATCCCCTTGCATTATTTACCGTTTCATTTCTTTATATTGCTTGTTACCAGCCATAGCCGTTCCTTCCTTGATGTCCATAGCCAACTCTACGTATGGTTCGTTTGACGGACCGTATATAATTTCCTTGCTGAAATTATAAAAAATATAGAAAATAATTTTCTATATTTTTTCTTTGGAATTATTTGTTTATTATCTGTTTACCTACCGTTTCATTTCTTTATAATAGGCACTGCCCACTGGAGCAGTCCGTTTTTTTATGTCCATAGCCAGCCCCAGATACGGTTCATTTGCAGGGTCAAGTACAAAGTTCCTTGTTTCCTCCGGTAAATGCTTAAGATAAGGTTCTCTTATGTCACTATGACCAATCAGGTAATCCACAGAAACGTTAAAATATTCCGCAAGCAGCTTCAGCTTTGATATTGACGGTTCCCTTTTATTGCTCACATAACCGTTGAAGGTGGGTATTTTCAAATTAAGCTGGATGGCAGCTTCCTGCTGTTCCAAGCCTCTTTCTCTTACTAGCTGTTTTAATCTTTCACCTATTGTAATTTCCATACATGCATTTCCTCACATTCTTTTCTCAATTATATTATAACTATAAATTTGTTTATATGTCAATTAATTACTTTTTTCTCAAACTTCATAACGACATTTTTCTACTATTTTTTTTTAAATTTGTATTTGACAAATTGCGTTTTGCATTTTATAATAAATTTGATACCAATTTATTACATAATTCAACTATATTGGAAGTTTGCATTACGAACCATCGCACCAATAAATTAGACAAAAATGAGTTTTTTGACATTTTATGAGAAAAAATGTTGGATAGGGGGTTTTTATATGCTGGTTGATGAAATAAACAAATTAAGAGAGGTCCTTAATGAACAGGTTGAAAACAGCAGTCTGGACAGCGAATCGCTCATAGCTTTAAGCCAGGACCTGGATAAATTAATTGTTGAGTACTATAAAGATGTACTTATGGTATAAAATATCAGATTGCAATGTCCCTTGAATTTCAAGATTATTGCATTGAAGTACTATATAGGATATAATTTTTATGGTATTTTTGATGTAAGTAATAATGAGAGGATAGATATATTAATGAAACTAGGTATTGTTGGACTTCCGAATGTAGGTAAAAGCACACTGTTCAATGCCATAACAAAGGCCGGTGCAGAAAGCGCAAACTACCCTTTTTGTACTATCGAGCCCAATGTGGGTATTGTAGCAGTCCCCGATGAAAGACTTGACAAGCTGGCCGAAATGTACAAGCCTGAAAAAATGACCCCTACGGTTATTGAATTTGTTGATATTGCCGGCCTGGTTAAAGGTGCCAGCAAAGGTGAAGGTCTTGGAAATAAGTTTCTTTCCCATATTAGAGAAGTGGATGCAATTGTTCATGTTGTAAGATGTTTTGAAGACGGAAATATTGTTCATGTAGACGGTTCCATCGGACCAAGAAGAGACGTGGAAACCATTAATCTTGAGTTGATTTTTGCCGATCTGGAAATGCTGGAGAGAAGAATCGACAGAACCAGAAAGAATCTCAAATCCGGTGATAAAAAGTTCCAGATAGAAATGGAATTGTACGAGACAATCAAAACTCACCTGGAAAGCGGAAAACCTGCCAGATCGATGACCTTTGACAGTGAGCAGCAGCAGATAATCGATCAGTTGTTCCTTATTACGCTTAAACCAGTTTTATACGCGGGAAATGTGTCGGAAAACGACCTCTCTTCCCTGGAAGCAAACAAGTTTTTAGCTGAGCTGAAGGAAGTTGCCGCCGGCGAAGGTTCAGAGGTAATGGTTATCTGTGCCAAGGTTGAGGAAGAAATTGCTCAGCTGGCCGATGAAGAAAAGGCCGATTTCCTCGAAGCAATGGGACTGGACGAATCCGGACTGGACAAGCTCATAAAAGCCAGCTACAAGATCCTCGGCCTTATCAGCTACCTTACTGCAGGCCCGCAGGAAGTCAGAGCCTGGACTATCATTAAAGGTACAAAAGCTCCCCAGGCAGCAGGCAAAATACACAGCGATTTTGAAAGAGGCTTTATCAGAGCTGAAATCGTTGCATATAACGATCTTATGGCCTGCGGCACCTATACTGCCGCAAAGGAAAAGGGCCTGGTCAGATCCGAAGGCAAGGAATATGTTATGCAGGACGGCGATGTGACGCTGTTCAGGTTTAATGTGTAAGCAACTTAATGATAATACAAGTTGATAGTGTTGTTCTATAATGTTTTTATATTGTTTTCCCCCGCCATATCTATTATCTATAAATGATATATGGCGGGGATTTTTTTTAAATAGTCTCTTTTAAATGTTTGTAAGAGAATGAACCCGTAGTGTATTTTTTCTCTTACGTCACTATACCTCAAAAAAACAGCCTATATGAATTAATCATATAAGCTGCAATACTAACCGTTATTACTACGCCTTACTTGCTATCACTTCTGTAACCTGTCCAACTTCATTTTCAAGAAGCACTTCATTAAAATCAATAATTGAGAACAATTTTTCGTCCTTTTTTCCTACGCCCTTGATATACTTCTTATTGTTGACCTTGATTATTGCATCTGACTTGTCAATTGAGTTTTCATTCAGATTAATTATCTCAAGAACGTTGTTTACCATAAAACCAAACAGCTGTCCGTCTTTTTCGGTAATTATTATCTTTGTCTTTTTGGTAATTTCCGAATCGCCGAGATTAAACTTTTTATTTAAATCTACTACAGGGACTACTCTGCCTCTCAGATCATAAAGTCCTTTTATGTAATCAGGCATTTCCGGAATAAGTGATACTTCGCTGTATTTTTCTATTTTGAATACCATTGATGCCTCAACACTGCATAATTCATTGTTTAATGTAAATATAACAACTTGTATGTCAGCCATTCCCGACACCTCCCAAATTTTGTGTATCATTATTTTTTAATGATACCACACAATACACGCTTTTTAAAGGACATAATTTTTGATATAATACATTCTGTGCCATTTTTGAATGATACCCTCTATTGACAATGTACAATACGTTTTTGAGTGGTTAATTTGCCCTGCGGCTGCGTTAAAGCCGCTTGCAAGGCAAGGACGACGACAAAGAAAAGTGGCAAAATAGCCGGCGTGAGGCGTGTTATACATTGTCAATAGAGGGTAAAATATAAATATAAATCATATTCCCTAATCAATAAAAAAAATGTCACAATTAAAAAGTATCATTTAAAAAATTTAGATAGGACGGGTTTTTATGGAAAAAAGCAGGATTGAAAGATTGAATGAGCTGGCTAAAAAAGCCAAGACTTCCTCCCTTTCAGAAGCTGAACTTGCCGAGAGAGATCAGCTGAGAAAAGAATATATTGCCGCCTTCAGGTCAAATCTAAAGGCAACGCTTGACAATACGGTAATCGTTGATAAGGACGGTAACAGAAGAAGTCTGAGAAAGGATAACTAGACATGGCAAAAGCCTACATTGTAAAGGGCAAGGAAAGCAGGGTCGAGTACGGGCATCCCTGGATATTCAGAAGCGATATTTCTCACACCGAAGGCGATATTACTCCTGGTGATGTTGTTGACGTATACAGCAGTAAAAATAAATTTCTGGGCAGGGGCTTTTATAATCTTCAATCCCAGATAACAATCAGAATGCTTACTTATGAACATGAAGAAATCAACTATGATTTCCTGTACCAGAGAATAAATGATGCCTGGAATTATAGAAAGCAGGTAGCTGATATCAACAGCTGCCGCGCTGTTTTTGCCGAATCGGACTTTCTGCCGGCACTGGTAGTTGACAAATTTTCGGATATTCTGGTCGTTCAGACTCTTGCTCTTGGTATGGACAGATTTAAAAAGGAAATCGTTGATATCCTCGACGATATTATCAAACCGCGCGGCATATATGAGAGAAATGACGTTCCGGTCAGGCAGCTGGAAGGTCTTGAAATGCAGAAAGGGTTTCTCAAAGGTCCCTTTGATACAATGGTGGAAATGACCGAAAACGGTGTTAAATTTCTTGTAGATGTTGAGAACGGTCAAAAGACCGGCTTCTTTCTGGATCAGAAGGAAAACCGCGCTGCCATTGCTCCCTTTGTGAAAGGTGTCAAAGTTCTGGACTGCTTCACACATACAGGTTCCTTCGCGTTGCATGCCGGCCTTTTTGGTGCGGACAGTGTTTTGGGTATTGATATTTCGGAGCATGCAGTTAAGTGTGCCGCCAAAAACGCCGAAATAAACGGTCTGGGCTCCGTCGTTAAATTCCAGGCAGCAAACACCTTCGATATATTGCGCGAATTCTACGATAACGGCGAAACCTTTGATACCATTGTGCTTGACCCTCCTGCCTTCACCAAAACCAAAAATGCGGTACAGGGTGCCATCAGAGGTTACAAGGAAATAAATCTTCGCGCAATGAAAATAATTAAGCGAGGCGGCTATCTCATTACCTGCTCCTGCTCACAGCATGTTGATTCTGAGCTGTTCATGGACATTTTGTATGACGCCGCCGCCGACTCCAGGCGCAAGGTCAGGGTTGTGGAGTACAGATCACAGGCCAAGGATCATCCTGTTTTACTGGCATCACCCGAGACTGAATATCTGAAGTGTGCAATTTTACAAGTTGTTTAAAGCAATCCTGCTGAAAATAAGTTTGTTATACTTACCCCTTTGGGCCTGTGCACTGTGCACCGAACCCGAGGGGGTTTATCGTATATTCGTCAGAAATTTTATCTTTTACTAAAATTCGGTATACCCGGTATATAAAATGATTTAATGAAAAGAATAATAGCGGGTGATTACTATGCTGCTATTATTGATAACATTACTTGCGTTAATCAAATTAACAGAATTAACTTATAGGATATTTTATAAAAGAAAAATAAATCAAATCTTAAAGGTTATAAATACTAAAGAGGATTTGCTGTATCTAAATTTCAAGGATTATATGTCTGTTATTGTGGAAGTTCTAAAGCGCCTGGGATATAAGGTTAAACCTACTGAAGCCTGCGGAATAGACGGAAGCGGCCTGTTGTTGAACAACATTCATTTTACAGAAGTGTGGAAACATGGTCTTCAGCAGGTTGTAGACGTTGAGTTGGCTATGAATCTGTTCAAATGTATGAGTGATAATTCTATCTACAGAGGTATGCTTATAACTTTGGGTGATTTTAAACCATGTACAAAAGTATACTGCCACAAAAATGTAATTGAATGCATTAACGGTGATCAGCTTTTGGACATGTGCAAATCAGTTCAAAATGCCAAAGTTGTCTTTGAGCCTGCAAAATAGGAGCGCCCTCAACTCCGGCAGGGATGTCTGAAAACATACTAAATTGTATGATAAAATTAAATAAAAAAATCAGATCAGGAACTGAAGTTGAGGTTCAGTTGATTTTAGAATGGTAAAATAAAACGGCGAATGAAGGTCGATACTGTAAAACAACCGTCATTCCAAATAGCCTGACCAGGAGATGATTTTTATGTTTAATATTTTAGTAGTCGAAGATAACTCCAACACACAAAAACTGATACTACATGACAAAGCCTTTTGACGAACAGGAAATGCTGTACCGCATAAAGGCATTACTACGCCGGGCGCAAATTGCAAATGAGCACAAATTAACAATCGGCAGCACCACTTTGGATTATAACACCCTAACTATAACTCGCGGCGAAGCTGCAGTTACTCTTCCTCAAAAAGAATTTTATTTACTCTTTAAATTGGCAAGTTACCCAAATAAAATATTTACCCGCATGCAGTTGATGGATGAAATCTGGGGTCCTGATACAGAAACTGATGAGCATACGCTGAATGTACATATGGGCAGGCTGCGTGAAAAATTTAAGGATAACCCTGATTTTGAAATCATTACTGTACGCGGTCTGGGTTATAAGGCGGTGAAACATACATAAAAAAAAGAATGAGTCTTGCTGTCTCCCTGGTCGTATTTGTCTTTTTTGTTCTGGCTTTGTCCGTTGTGATCGGCAGATTATGTACATATTTACTGGAATTAATTTTTGGCAGCAGCTTTTTGAGAAATGGTCTTGTAGCATTTTTCGCAATGCTGGTAATAAGCGTATCTATTGGAACTTCCATCACCGCTCTACTTAGCAGGTGGATGGTCAAGCCCGTCCGCAATCTGATTGAAGCCATTGAAGATGTAGCCAAAGGCGATTTTTCGGTTTCGGTTAAAGGCAGTAATATACCGGAACTTGAGAGCCTTGCCGCCAGTTTTAATAAAATGGTGCTGGAGCTTGCGGGAATTGAAATTTTACGTATTGATTTTATCAATAATTTTTCACATGAGTTTAAAACCTCCATTGTTTCTATCAAGGGCTTTGCAAAACTTTTGAAAGAGGGCGGCTTAAGCAGCGAAGAAGAGCAGGAATATCTGGATATAATCATTGATGAATCCCAAAGATTGGTTGACCTTTCCACAAATGTGCTTAATTTATCCAGGGTTGAAAACACCGGAATTATTAGTGAAAAAGAGGTTTATCCGCTGGATGAACAAATTCGCCGGGCTATACTTGTACTGGAACCCAAATGGAGTACTAAAAATCTATCAGTAGATGTGGAATTGGAGAGTATAAATATTTATAACAATGCTTCCCTGCTCCAGCAAATATGGGTAAACCTGCTGGATAACGCCATCAAATTCACAGATAACGGCGGAAATTTAGAAGTCGGTTTAAGACGCATCGAATCTTCAATACGGTTTTGTTTGAGAGATAATGGACATGGAATGAACGAGGAAATAAAACAACATATCTTTGACAAATTTTATCAAGGTGATACATCACACGCAGTTATGGGAAATGGACTTGGCCTGACACTGGTTGAAAAAATTGTGAACCTCTGTAACGGCCATATAGAGGTGGAAAGCATTCCTGGAAAAGGCAGCACTTTTACTGTTTTTTTACCTTCGGGGATGCCCACTGAAAAAATGCGCGGATAAAATCTTTTTTTATTATGGTTATAAAAAGTGCCTCTGAATGGTTAAATCACTCCACTTTCAGACACTTTTTTGTTTTGTCTGCCGCTATTCACACCAAGCCCGAAATATTACTATGGTCTTGCATTCTATTTGGCTTTAATCCCCTAAATATGTACTTTAATAAATTTATTTGACGGGGCTGAAAATTGAGGTTGAGTTGATATTGGATTGCTAGAATAACAACTACCAAATGAAAGGAGTCGCATACTATGAGTATATTCTCAAAGCAAAAAATCAGTGAAACAGCCGCAATACAAATTGAGGGATTACACAAAAATTTTGGCGGATATAACCGATGAACGCACAGCGCAGAATCCTGAACGGTTAGCCGAACTGCTCGTCAAATCTGATCAACCGCCGACACTGCTCCGAGTAATTACGGAAGATTTGGAAGGCTACTTTCTTCGTACAATCGGTATGGTAAGGGGGAATTTTTAATGAAAATTTTTTCTATACTGCATTGTGAAATCCGTAAGATTATCCGCGCTAATGTGTTTTGGCTGGTGTTTCTTGTCTTTGCCTTCGGAGCAATTATGATGGGAGTTGGGAGCATTTTATCCAAAAACACCGGTGATATCAATTGGCAAATATATCTGACAGAATTGCTTAATAATCTGGCCGCGCTTGGACTTATAGGTTACACATTTATTGCTGCCTGGGTGTTTGGCCGGGAGTTTACGGATAAAACCATCAAGGATCTGCTTGCAAAGCCTGTATCCAGATCACATATTGTAATGTCTAAATTGCTGGTAATCCTGGCATGGAACGTATTACTTTCCATCCATATGTTTGCCGTCAGCCTGGCCGTAGGTGGTGTTCTGGGACTTACAGGCTGGTCAGCTGCCCTTATTTGGAATATATTCTTAAAATTTTTCATAACATCGCTATTGTTTATTGTTGTTACTACACCGGGCACCTTTCTGGCAAATGTCAGTAAAGGATACCTGGCACCGCTGGCACTCATTCTGGTAATTGTTATTTGCTCAACTGTGTTGTCCTCCATGGGATTTGCCCCCTATTTTCCGTGGACAATCCCATCGGTATTTCAAAGCACCGGTTCCCTTAATTTTAGCAGCATGATTATTCTCGCTTCTACCGGAATAGCCGGAATAATTGGAACATTTGCCTGGTGGAGATTTGCCGAGCAGCAATAAACCTTCAAAATGTAACAGATAAAAAGGCTGCAGCAAAACTAAAACAATTGAAATACTGTGATAAATATTGTTATGGCACTCCCGTTAAAACCTCAGTATAATCAATGTATTGCATTTGTTTTATTTTGTACAGCCTTTAAATCCTTTCCCATCATTATTAAATTACCTTTAGAAATCCAATGACTAAATTATGATGTCACTAATCGAATTTAAAAACCAGGTATCTGTCCCATTAGATACTTCTTAAACATGACCATATCAAGCGTATCAACAGATCCGCTTGAATCAACATCCGCCGCCTTTAATGCATCACCTGCCAAAATGGCTTCATTGAGAAGATGCTTTTTAAGGAGCGCAAAGTCTAAGGCATCAATCTGCCCGTCATTGTTAATATCTCCTTTTTTAAATACCGGAGTGATAGGAACGGTAGCAAGATAATCCTTTACTGCAGTATGACGGGAACTTACATGGTTAACCAGATCATTCAGAGCCTGGTTGAACTGAGTCTCGCCATATGACAGGAAGCTGTAATTGCTGCTTTCCTTTTCAGCTCCCACCACATATGGTCTGACAAGCTCATGCTGCTGCCGTATTTTTGATGTTATGGCGGTTTGATTGAAGCAGCCGCTTATTGCGTTCTGCATTTCGTTATGGTATATATTATTATAAACCGGATCATCCATTAAGAAGCGGATAAGAGGCCAATTATTGCCAATTTCCTTAAGCGAGAGACTTGCGGGTATTCCGGGCATTGGCATGCCAAACGGATTGGTATTAAGTGACATGTTAAAGTCACATGGCAGGTAAATCATCCGTCCGCCATTTGACAAATCCTGGTATAAGTAATAGTTTTTCGTTACCCAGCCATATGTATCAACATTAACAGCAGCGGTATTTATTGCCAGCCACCGAAGGAACTTGTTTACATCAAAGACTGATTCAAGTCCGGCTCTCCAACTTGCTGCATTTGTTCTTGGGGCATTAAGCTTATTAACCAGTGCTTGAAGATCGCTCCAATCATTGGCATCTTCATTGGTTTTCTTTTCGAAACCCTGTTGGTTGAATGTGGTTAAATCTGCGCCTGCTCCCGTCTCCCCCTTATATAAATTACCTTTGGAGTTCTGGAACTGTGTCTTCAGCATTTCATCTGCCTGATCTTCTGTCATTGTATATAATCCCCAATATACCGGACCACTGCCCGTATCTATATATACTCTGCAAAAAGTGGATCTGGCCGCTGGTATACCTCCATCCCGCAGCATGTCACTGAATACTTTATCCCTGACAAATGAAGGATCGAACCAATTATTGCTAAATGCCAGTTCTTTAAATCCATAAAATTTTTGATTTTTTATTTCAGGATATTGATCTTCAAATTTATCGAAGTTCAAGCGGAAAGGAAACTTATGCTTTCCGCTCATTTTAGGTGTGAACAGTGTACTTTGCCCCTTATACCTTATACCAACGTTCCACCATGTAGTATTGTTAAATTTTACTGTAGCAGGTACATAAACCGGGTTTTGGGTACTCGTAATGTTTAAATTGTTCAGATCTGTTTCCATTGTCCTGTAATTTTCCGGACTGATAGTTATATCCATACGCTGAACCTTATTATCAGGGAATACTACAGTATAGTTTCCGTCTACATCACCATGAGTCTCTTTAGTCCACCCGTCCGGATGTTCAACTTCAGCTGCAAACAGACTGATCTGTCCCATTGAAACAACTAAAGCCACTGCTAGAATAATAATAAATACTCTCATCCTTTTAGATAATTTACACATAATTTTCATTCCTTTCGTTTTTTAAGATATATGCAATAAAAAATCATCTTTAAGAATATATACTTAAATACCATTCTCCGGATTGGCTAACAAAACTCATCATAAAATGTATTACAAATACGATGATAATGTTTTATTACATATAGACTCTACTAACTGATTAGCTGATTGGACACAATACTGATTTTTACCACCTCCACTACTATTATTTTTTGACTTCCTTTAAAAATACTACCTGCTGTTTTTCCAATCACCTCCAAATACAATTTTCCGTCTCCATATATATTTTTCTGTACAACTTTGTAAATAAAAGATATGTATTGCACTAAATTGTAGGTTTAAATCAATATTTTGATTAAATTGTACCATTATTTTACATTTAATTCAATATTTGTAACTATATAGAATTTTATCTGAAAAACAATACCTTCTATGATAACATGAAGGCCATTGTGGATAGAAGCCGTTCTACTTTTTCAAAAGACAAACAAAAGGCAAAGTGGAAGCGCTTGCCAGGCAGACACACCGCCTTATTGCTGGAGACAAAATAACCGGATGTCATAAAATTCTAACATCCGGTTATAAAAAGAAAATATCCTTCGTTACACCTAATCACAACTTGGTCAGCAGATATAATTTTTACATGTCCTTATCCTAAGTCTATCTCATATAAACTTTCCACTAATTTTTTAGATAAGTCCTATCCGCTATGACAATGCTATTCTCCATAAACATCAAACTCACAATGGCCGGCCCAACCTCCGTCAGGCAATCCATTGTAAACTATCTTCACATATCTGGCCTTTTCACTGAAGCTATCCTCCCTTATACGTGCACTGCTTGTTTGGCCTGTCTGATTCACTGCCAGTCTCCAGTTTTGTCCGT
>JAEVZU010000158.1 GCA_023392075.1 Bacillota bacterium
CTGAAAATTGGCTGATTTTCACAGACTCTTGCGGATTAGGCGTTGAGACTGCGTCATTGCTGGTTAATAAAAATATAAATGTCATCTCGGTTGCAAGAGGCAATAAATTTGATAAAGTTTCAGCTTCACAGTATACAGTGAATCCTCTGGAAAAAAAGGATTACACAAGTCTCTTTGAAGAACTGGAAAAAGAAAATCTGCTTCCCGGTGCAATAGCTCATTTCTGGAGCCTTACCGAAGAAGGTTTACCTATGGGCAGCCAGGACCTTGACGAGGGCTTGAATGCAGGCTTCTACAGTCTTATGTATATTGCACAGGCGGCGGGAAAATATCCTGCCGGAAAGCCTCTCAGAATAGAGGTTGTTACAAACGGCATGCAAAAAGTTGAGAGCAGGGACATTATCTATCCTGTCAAGGCTGCTTTGATTGGCCCTTTGAAGGTAATACCCCAGGAATATCCGGGGGTAGCCTGCAGATGCATAGATATAAGTACGGTAGGTACAGATTGCAGTTGGCGGGAGGATGCGGCTGAACAAATTATTGGCGAACTTATGTCAGAACCCCGGCATGAAATAGTTGCCCGCCGCGGAGACGAACGTTGGGTTCAGAGCTACGATGCAGTCAAAATTGGTGAGAGCACCGGAATTCCTCAAAATCTGCGGGAAAATGGAGTGTATCTCATAACCGGCGGCCTTGGCGGAGTTGGATTGGAGCTTGCCGGTTATCTGGCTGAAAGAGTTAAAGCCAGACTTATACTGATAGGCCGTTCGGTATTTCCTGAAAGAGAAGAATGGGGACAGTGGATTTCGGGGCATGATGTGCAGGATGAAACAAGTCTCAAAATTAATAAAATCAAGGAGATTGAAGAGCTGGGCGGAAAGGTTTCAGTGCTTTCGGCCGATGTATCAAACGCCGAAGAAATGAAAGCCTGTGTTGACTTTGCAGTAAAAACCTATGGTGATTTAAATGGAGTTATTCATGGAGCAGGCTTGCCGGGCGGCGGAATTATTCAGCTGAAAACCCGGGAAGCTGCAGGAAAGGTCTTGCTGCCAAAAGTACAGGGTTTAACCGCACTTGCTTCAGCGCTGGAAAATACCAAGCTTGATCTGTTTGTGCTCTGTTCATCTATAAATTCGGTTATAGGAGGGTTCGGACAAGTTGATTATACGGCAGCCAATGCTTTTCTTGATGCATTTGCAGTAAATAAAGCCGCAAGAAAAGGAACCAGATATATATCGATCTGTTGGGACCGATGGAAAGATGTGGGGATGGCTGTTCAGGCCGGAGGAACAAATGATCACCAGAAAGGCGGCTCCCTGGGTACTACACCGGTTCGGCATCCTCTTCTGGACAAATGTATAGTTGAAACACTTAACAGGGATGTTTACTCCACTTCATTCCAGGCTGAAAAACATTGGGTATTATCGGAGCATACCATTGCAGGCAAGCCGACGGTACCGGGTACCACCTATCTTGAAATGGTAAGAGCTGC
Source organism: Bacillota bacterium (assembly GCA_023392075.1). GTDB lineage: Bacteria > Bacillota > Clostridia > Acetivibrionales > DSM-1351 > Ruminiclostridium. The sequence goes on from JAEVZU010000158.1 coordinate 1,493, forward strand.
CTTTGAAAAACATGCGGTCGGCAAAGGGATTGAAATTTCCGAAACTGCATTCATGGCACCTCTTGTTGTTAATAGGGATGAGACAAGAGAAGCTCTTACCATACTTGATGAGAAAGGTGAAGGATTTGATTTTAAAGTAATGAGCAGACTTGTTTCCAGGGACGGAAAAACAATGCCGTGGCAGCTGCATGCCGCAGGAAAGATAAAAAGCTGCGAGGAACAGCCTTTAAAGCAGTATGACATTGATAGTCTTATTTTACGCTGCAATATAAAGGAAATGGAAGTCAATAAAAATGATATTGTCGGAGAAGCTGAAAGGTTTGTGGGCACCGGTCCAAGGTGGAATAATCTTAAAAAGATATACTTCGGTGAAAACGAAGCCTTAACGGTGCTGGAGCTTTCTCATGAGTTCCTGGGCGATATGGAACATATGAAACTGCATCCCGCTGTAATGGATGTAGCAACAGGTTTTGTTCAGCGTTTTGCAGGAGACGGAAATTATCTGCCCCTGGCCTATGAAAAACTTATTGTTAAAGAGAGTATGGCTGACAGAATGTATGGTTATGTGAGGTTTAAGGATAAAGGGCCAACAAGCCATAGGGATACCATAACCTGTGATATATCCATAATTGATGAAACCGGCGCAGTACTTGTTGATATTGCCGGATTTACCATGAAAAGAGTCAATCAGGAGCTTGCTGTATCTTTGAATAACTCTTTTGCAGAGGGAAATAAGGAACTGACACCGGCTCTTCTTGGACCCATTGAAGAAATAGAAAGTGAGGGATTAATAGCTGCTGCCAATCCGCTTTACGGAAGGTTGTCGGAGAAAGCACAGTGGCCGCTGGATGGAGGTTTACGGTCAAAAGAGGCTACAGCGGCGTTTGACAGAGTACTTTCAGGCTGTACGGTGCCAAATGTAGTAATATCAACAAGAGATCTGACCTCTGTTATGGAAAGTATTAATTCATTCAACAGGGATACAATTGCCGGTGAAATAGCTTCGCTTGAGATAAGCCAGCCTGTTCACGCCCGGCCTAGTATCAACAGTGCATTTATTGCACCGGGAAATGAATTGGAACAGACCATCGGCAGTGTTTGGCAGAAGGTGCTCGGAATAGATCAGATAGGTATCAATGATAACTTCTTCGAGCTTGGAGGGACTTCTCTGACAGGTATTCAGGTAGTGTCCGAACTTAAAAAAGTTTTGGGCAAGGAACTTCCTACAGTCAGTATTTTCGAAGCCCCCACAATCAGCCTTATGTCCAGGCTCCTCAGCCCCGAGAAAAATCAGCAGACCTTTGAACACACAAGAAATCGTGCCGAGAAGAAGAACGAAGCTTTAAACCGGAGAAAAATCCAGTCAAAGGAGAGTAGAAGATGAAGAAGCCAATCAACCCGGACTTAATCGGAGAGAAGGATATAGCAGTTATAGGAATGTCAGGCAGATTCCCCATGTCAGAAGATCTGGAGGAATTCTGGGAAAACCTGAGAAACGGTATTGAATGCGTTACTCATTTTACTGATGAGGATTTGATTGCATCAGGAATAGAGCCTCCATTATTAAGCGACAGTCATTACATTAAAGCTGCTCCCGTTCTAAAGGATGTAGAAAAGTTTGATGCGGCTTTTTTCGGATATTCACCTAAAGAGGCTGAGATAATGGACCCGCAGCAGAGAATTTTTCTTGAGCTGTCCTGGCAGGCTCTGGAGGATGCAGGATATGTCCCTTCTACATATGACGGTTTAATAGGAGTTTACGGAAGCATCGCATGGAATACGTATCTGCTGAGCAATCTTTGTTCAAACCGGGAGCTTTTCAGACCCGGCAGTGATTTTCAGGTGTTTACCGCAAACGATAAGGATTTCATGACCACACGCGTTGCATATAAGTTAAATCTGAAAGGCCCCAGCATGATCGTTCAGACGGCCTGTTCCAGTTCACTGGTGGGAATTCACATGGCTGTTTTAAGCCTGCTGAACTATGAGTGTGATATGGCGCTGGCAGGGGGATGTACCGTAAAAGTACCGCAAAATGCAGGCTACTATTACCAGGAGGGCTTATTGGGCTCCCCGGACGGACATTGCAGGGCCTTTGATGAGAAAGCTCAGGGAACCATATTCGGCAGCGGTGCCGGTATTGTAGTGATGAAGAGACTTTCCGAGGCAATGGAGGACGGAGATAATATTTACGCTGTAATTAAGGGAAGTGCCATAAATAACGACGGATCTATCAAGGTCAGCTACACGGCTCCAAGTGTTGACGGGCAGGCTGAGGTCATTGCCGAAGCTCAGGCTGTTGCGGGCATTGACCCGGAATCTGTCAGTTACATTGAAGCTCATGGCACCGGTACGTCGCTGGGAGATCCCATAGAAGTTGCGGCTCTGTCGAAAGTATTCTCGGAAAGTACCTCCAGGAAGAGATTTTGCTCAATAGGTTCGGTAAAAACCAATATTGGACACCTGGATTCGGCTTCCGGAGTTGCAGGCTTTATAAAAACAGTACTGGCGCTTAAGCATAAGGAGATCCCTCCCAGCATTAATTATGAAAAACCAAATCCCAAGATAGATTTTGAAAACAGTCCTTTCTTTGTTAACAGTTCACTCAGAAAATGGACAAGCACAGACGGGCCGAGAAGAGCCGGTGTCAGTTCCTTCGGTGTAGGCGGAACCAACGCTCATGTTATTCTGGAAGAAACGCCCGAGTTTGAGCCTGCAGCCGACACTGGCAGGGAACAGCTGCTGGTGCTTTCTGCTAAAACACCGGCGGCGCTTGACATGGCCACTGCCAGGCTTGCCGAATATTTGAAGAACCACCCGGATACCAACCTGGCAGATGCAGCCTATACATTAAAAGTGGGAAGGACTGTTTTCAGGCATAGACATATAGTTATCTGCAGTGATTTGAAGGATGCAGTTTCAGCACTTGAGGCAGTTGATCCGGCAAAAGTGTTTACGGCTGACGATTCTCTTGAACCCAGACAGCGTCCGGTAATATTCATGTTCACAGGTCAGGGCTCACAGTACGTCAATATGTCCTTACAGCTTTACCGGCAGGAACCTGTCTTCCGGGAGAATATTGACAAATGCTGTTCAATTCTTAAACCGTATTTGGGGCTGGATCTGAGAGAAGTTATATTCCCGGCGGACATAAATACAGAGGAGATGGCAGTAAAACTGGGTCAAACTTCCTTTACGCAGCCGGCACTTTTTGCTGTTGAGTATTCAATGGCAAAGCTGCTTATGGATTGGGGTATAGAACCGAAAGCAATGCTTGGGCATAGTATTGGTGAATATGCGGCCGCCTGCGTTGCCGGAGTATTCCGCCTGGAGGATGCCCTGATGCTGGTGGCAAAGCGCGGACAGCTGATGCAGCAGCTGCCTTCTGGCTCCATGCTGGCGGTTTCACTTCCGGTAAAAGACATGGAAAAGTATATTGGAAACGAAATCTCTCTTGCGGCAGTAAACAGTCCCCAGCTTTGTGTACTATCAGGACCTGACGAAGCTATAACAGGACTTGAAAAAGAATTATCCGCTCAGGGGAATCACTGTACAAGGCTGCATACCTCCCATGCATTCCACTCGTCCATGATGGAGCCAATATTGGATAACTTCAGAGCATGCTTCAGAGGAATTGAACTGCAAGCACCCGAGATACCTTATATATCAAATCTTACCGGAACATGGATAAAGGAAACCGAAGCAACAAGCCCCGATTACTGGGCAAGGCATCTGCGCAGCGCAGTACTGTTTTCGGAGGGCGTGAAGGAGCTATGCAGACAGGAGGAGGCCATATTTGTAGAGGTTGGACCGGGGCAAACCTTAAGCACACTTGCAAAACAACATGTGGATGGTGATAGTAAAATTGCCATAGTTAACACTATACGCCATCCCAGGGATAGCCGTTCTGATATGAGCATACTGCTTGAGGCTCTGGGCAAACTTTGGCTGGCAGGTTTGGATATAAATTGGAGCCAGGTATATAAAAACGAAGAACGCTGCCGTGTTTCGCTGCCTGCATATCCCTTTGAGCGCCAGCGTTATTGGATTGAGCCGGGGGTGCAGAATTATGCCCGGAATGAGAAACGCAAAGACGTTGAGAAGATAAGTAATGTGGCAGAGTGGCTCTATGTACCGTCATGGAAATCCTCATTTGTCACTGATAAATTTACAAAATTGTTTGAAAAAAATAAAACCGGCCGTTGGCTTATGTTTGTTGATGAATATGGTCTTGGTACCCAAATGACGGATATTCTTAAAACTAATGGCTGTGAGGTTGTCACAGTTGCCGCCGGAGAAGAGTTTAAACAAATAAGCCAGGATACCTATAGAATGAACTTTCAAAGTAGTGAAGATTATAAAACCCTTTTTAGTACTTTGAAATCAAAGGAAGAACTACCAGAAGAAATCCTTCATTTATGGAGTATAAATGAAGGCAATAAGGCCGGACAGGAGGAGTACACTTTCTTTGAAGAAACTCAAAATAAAGGCTTTTACAGCATGCTTTACCTGGTTCAGGCCCTGGATAAGCTTGATATATCAGAGCCCATAAAGATCGCCGCAGTTTCGAATAACTCTTTCAATATTGGAGGCGGCAGTACATATTGTCCTGAGAGATATACGCTGGCAGAACTTTGTAAGATCATTTCGCAGGAATTTGCCAATATCTCATGCAGATTTATTGATGTTGAGGTTATGACGTCACAACCTGCTGAACTGGCCAAAAAGTTGATTGGGGAAATTGCCTGTGTTGATGAGAAAAGGGAAATTGCTTATTGCCGGAATAAAAGATGGGTAAGAGACTTCGAACGGATAAGAGCTGAAGAAATTGGCGAGTCGGAGCCTGTAAAGGAAAAGGGTGTTTATATAATAACCGGCGGTACCAGTAATATGGGATTTGAGTTCCTGAAATATATTTCCAAAAGAACAAAGGGAAAAATAATAATTCTTGAAGAGCTGCCCTTTCCCCATGAAAGAGAGTGGGAACAATGGATGGAAAAACATGCCTCCGACGATGCTGTCAGTCAGAGGATCAGGGAGCTGCAGAAATTGAAACATGAGGGTCCTGACATAAGAATAGTACCGGCTGACTTCACAGACCAGGAGAAAATAATTGAATTGGTCAGCGAGGTTAAAGGCTTGGGAAGTATAAACGGTGTAATACATGCAGCTGAGGTTGAGGAAAATGAAATCTTCAGTCTTATAAGTGAAACAGATAAGAAGAAATGTGAAAAACACTTCAAGTACAAAGCAAAAGCCTTGTATTTACTGGATAATGCTTTAAAAGGCTCAAACCCGGATTTTGCAATTGCGGTATCCTCAATTGCAACCATTATGGGAGGCCTGGGATATGCTGCATATGCCTCCTCCAATGCTTTTATTGATGCATATGCCAATAAAAATGCCGGTGATGGCAATTTACACTGGACAAGTATAAATCTGGATGCATGGAAAGCAGCCGGCAGGCAGGATCTTGTCACTGACTTCAGCACCAGCCTGTCACGGCTTGCAATGACATCTGAAGAACTGGAGAAGGTAATCGGAATGGTATTGTCTCTTTCGGAAGCCGAGCAAATCATTGTATCGACTGCCGGCTTATCTGAAAGAATTGAAGAAATCAATGCCAGAAGCAATTCCGGTGATGAACAGGAGAAGGATTCCGGTCTGAAAGCTGAAAAGCTCCACACGCGTCCCAATCTCCAGACCCCTTACGCCGCACCCGAAAATGATCTGGAAAAGACTATTGCGGAGGTATGGGCAAAAGCTTTTGGTTTTGATAAAGTAGGTGTTTTTGATAACTTCTTTGATCTGGGCGGCGATTCCCTGGTTGCCATTCATGTGGTAAATCAGATAAAAAAACTGCTGAAGAGAGATATACCGGCGGTAAGCCTGTACCGGACATTGAATATAAGGGGAATGGCACAGCTGCTGCAGCAGGATGAGCTGCAAAGCCAGGAAGAAGCAGCAGCGGAATTTGAAGCCCAAAAAGACAAAATGAACCGGCGCAAACAACTACAGCAAAGAAAGCGCCTGAGTAAAACCGAAAAGGATGGCGGGGACAATGAACAATTCTCAGATTATTGAAAGCCTTGATGGATCGGAAATTGCCATAATCGGAATGGCTTGCAGATTTCCGGGAGCAAAGAATCTCAAGGAATACTGGACCAATTTAATAGAAGGTAAAGAATCCATAACTCTCTTTACTGATGAGGAACTATTAAAGGCAGGGGTTGACGGTACTGTTCTGAAGGACCCCTCATATGTCAAAGCAGGATCAATTCTGGAGGATTATGATAAATTCGATGCGGGCTTTTTCGGATACTCACCGCAGGAAGCTCAGCTCATGGATCCTCAGCACAGGTTGTTTATTGAATGCGTTTGGGAGGCTTTTGAAGATGCAGGCTACAACCCCGAAAGCTATAAAGGTGAAATCGGAGCCTTCAGCGGAGCAAAGACCGATACATACCTGCTGAATATAGCTGCAGTTCCGGATTACTTGAAATATCTGGATGCCATGCAGGTTGCTCTTGGTAATGACTTGGGCTGCCTTTCAACAAGACTGGCCTACAAATTTAATTTAAGGGGTCCCAGCTATGCTATTCATACAGCATGCTCAACTTCGCTTGTGGCAGTCCATCTGGCGTGCCAGAGCCTTTTGATTGCAGAATGCCAGATGGCGGTTGCCGGTGGTGTTACAATAAATGTTCCCCACAAGACAGGATATTTTTACCAGCCTGGAGGAGTAGTGTCTCCTGACGGCCATTGCAGGGCTTTTGATGCCCAGGCCGGAGGAACTGTTTTTGGAAATGGCGCCGGGGCGGTTGTTTTAAAACGTCTGGAGGATGCGATTTGTGATGGGGACAACATATATGCGGTAATTAAAGGTTCGGCGGTCAATAATGACGGCTCCAGAAAGGCAAGCTTTACAGCGCCCGGTGTTGAGGGACAGACGAAGGTTGTACTGGAGGCAATGGCAAGTGCCGGTGTTGAGGCGGACACAATTTCGTATGTTGAAGCTCACGGTACCGGAACCAATCTGGGAGATCCGATTGAATTAACCGCACTTTCAAACGCATTTCGCGCCAGTACCGGCAGGAAAGGCTATTGTGCCATTGGTTCTGTAAAAACCAATATTGGACATCTTGACGCAGCCTCAGGTATTGCCAGCCTGATTAAAACTGCGCTTTCCATAAAGAACGGAATGCTTCCTCCAAGTCTGAATTACTCAAAGCCAAATTCCAAAATTGATTTTGACAATAGTCCGTTTTATGTGAATACCAGGCTTTCCGAATGGAAGAATACAAAGCTGCCTGTCAGAGCAGGTGTCAGTTCCTTTGGTTTTGGAAGTACCAATGCGCATGTGATTCTGGAGGAGGCACCCAAAGCAGAGGCAGCTGTTGATAAAGAACCCTGTAAACTTTTACTGTTATCAGCAAGATCGGAAGCCGCTCTGGAAGAGTCAACCTGCAGACTGACCGATTATTTGAAGCAGAATCCCCAATCCAGTATGGCTGATATAGCATATACACTAAAGGTTGGAAGAAAAGTCTTCGGATACAGAAAAATGGTTGTATGCAAAGAGAAGACAGATGCTGTTGAGCTTTTGGAAGCTCCCGGTTCTCAGGAGGTTTTGACAGGTTATGAGGAGAGGAGTGACAAGTCTGTCATATTTATGTTCCCGGGACAGGGAGCTCAGTATGTGGATATGGCCAGGGAATTATATGAGAGTGAGCAGGAATTCAGTAAGAATATGGACCGGTGTGCCGAAATTCTGAAACCATTTCTCGGCAAAGATATCCGCTCAATATTATTCCCCGGTAAAGAAGCCAGTGAGGCTGCTGCAGCCGAGCTTAACCAGACTTATATGACACAGCCGGTCCTGTTCAGTGTTGAATATGCGCTTGCAAAGCTTTTTATAAAGTGGGGAATAAAACCCAAGGCCATGATCGGACACAGCCTGGGCGAGTATGTTGCGGCATGCCTGGCGGGAGTTTTGTCCCTGGAGGATGCTCTCCTGCTGGTGGCTCAAAGAGGACAGCTGATGCAGAGTCTTCCGGAGGGTGCAATGCTTTCGGTAAGCCTTTCGGAAAAACAAATGGAAGCATACCTTAACGAGGATATATCTGTGGCTGCTGCCAACAGCCCTGTATTGACTGTTGTTTCAGGAACCTTTGAAGCTGTTGGCAGGCTGGAACAACAGCTTCAGGAAAATAATATTCAATGCAGAAGACTGCATACCTCCCATGCTTTTCATTCTGAGATGATGGAGCCAATACTTGAAAAATTTGCGGTCACTTTAAAAAGTATTACGTTCAACAAACCAAAGATACCATATATATCAAATGTAACAGGAGAATACATAAAGGATTCGGAAGTAATACAGGCTGAATACTGGACAAAACATTTGAGAGGCACAGTAAGCTTCAGTGCCGGAATACAGCAGTTACTGAAGGAATCAGGCAGCATCTTTCTTGAAATAGGGCCCGGTCAGACATTAAGTACCTTTGCCCGTCAAAATGAAAGTGAAGACTCGGAAGCCGCAATACTTAATTCCCTTCGCCATCCAAAGGATCAAAGATCGGATATGGCATTTCTGATGACAACCCTTGGCAAGCTATGGCTTTGCGGAGCGGGAATCGACTGGAACAAGTACTATGAAAACAAACGGCAGAAACGAGTATCACTGCCCACTTATCCGTTTGAGAGACAGCGTTATTGGGTTGAAGCTCTGGACACAGCGGTAAGTTCAAAGCAGGGTTTAAAACTAACACTGGATAAAACAGAGAACATCAGCCAATGGTTTTATGAGCCGGCCTGGAGTCAGTCAGAGCTGAGGTCAGCCTCAAAAGAGGTACGGCATGCGACCGGAACTGATACATGTTATCTTGTATTTGAGGACAGCTGCGGACTGGGAAAAGAAACTTCGGAATATCTCGGAAAATCAGGTTGTCATGTTATCAGTGCAGAGCCGGGAGAACAGTTCTGTCATATAGATGAAAGAAAATTTATGGTCAATCCTGAAAGTTACAGCGACTTTGATGAACTGTTGAAAAAAGGCTTGCCGGCTGATAAGTCAAAGCTGAAGATTTTACACTTCTGGACTGTAACCGGTGCTGAAAATTTGTCAGATGAAAATTTGTTAAAAGAGACAATTGAATTTCATAAAAAAATTGGATATGACAGTATAATTTCCCTGGCTCAGGCCATAGGGAATAACCGTAATATCAGGACGGCTGATATTTGCGTGATATCCAGCAATATGCAATGCGTAAATGGAAAAGAAGGGATTGAGCCGGGAAAGGCTGCCTTACTTGGCCCCTGCAGGGTTATCCCAAAGGAATACAGCAATATTTCGTGCAGGAGCATAGATATTTCTTTGCCTGATTGGGTTAAAAATAAAGATGAACTTGTTGAAACTATTTTAACTGAAATCAATAATAAGTCTGATGATCTGAAAAAAGATACTATAATTGCCTACCGTGACGGCAAACGATGGGAATATGGCTTCAAACCTTATCTACAGGATAAGATACCTGATGAGAACGGGGCTTCTTATAATAAAGTCAGGGAAAAAGGTGTTTACCTTATTACCGGAGGATTAGGCGGCATCGGATTCGTTCTGGCGGAGCATCTTGCTGAAACTGCCCAGGCAAAGCTTATATTATCAGGACGTTCAGAATTGCCGGAAAAGCATTTATGGGATAATTGGCTGTCAGAACATGATGAAAAGAATTCTGTCAGCATGAAAATAATAAAGCTGCGGCAACTGGAGGAAATGGGTTCCCGGGTAATTGTCATAAGTGCGGATGTTACCGACGCTGAAAAAATGCGCAAGGGTATTTCTGAGGCCGAGTCGGTATTCGGAAGTGTCAACGGTATAATTCATGCTGCCGGAATAGCCGGCGGCGGGATGATACAGCAAAAAACTCCGCAAATGTCCGAAGAAGTATTTGCAACAAAATTATATGGAGCTCTGGTACTTTATGATATTTTCTGCCGGGCGGAATTGGATTTTGTTATATTCTGTTCCTCGCTGCAATCCCTGATGGGAGATCTGGGACAGTCAGACTATTGTGCAGCCAATGCGTTTCTTGATGCTTTCGCAGGCTGCTGGAATTCAAAAGGGCATAATAGAATTACCTCCGTGGACTGGGATAATTGGCAGGAAACAGGTATTGCCGCCGACACGCAGGTTCCCGATAATATGAAGGCCCTAAGGAAGGAAATCCTCTCAAAAGCTATCAGTTCCAGGGAAGGCGTTGAAATATTCGAGAGAGTTTTAATTTCACAGCCCCAGCAGGTTATCATTTCTGCTCAACCTTTGCCGGAACGCATTGAGCTCAGCAAGTCCTTCTCTCAGGATAATTTCCCGGGGAATGGGACAAGCTCCGGCTTTGAAGAAGCGGATCAAGCCAGGAAAGTGCAGATTAAAGGCTCCATTTCAAAAAATGAAATTCAGAATAAAGTGGCTGACATTTGGAAGAAAGTTCTCGGGGTCAAAAAGCTTGGACCAAATGATAATTTCTTTGATCTGGGAGGAAATTCACTTACAGGGCTTCAGCTTGTTGCTGAAATAAAAAGAGAATTTGATATACAAATGGCTCCGGTGGTAATTTATGAGGCTCCCACAGTTAGTGCCATGGCCAAACTTCTGGGACGTGATTCGGCTGAAAATAATGACGAATCCGCTGAGAAACCGGTAAAGGAAAATAGAGTGACAAACGGAGAGGACAACTCTGAAATTGCCATTATCGGTATGTCCTGCCGATTCCCTGGTGCAAATAATATTGATGAATTCTGGAAAAATCTATGCGAGGGTGTTGAGTCGGTAACACAGCTTTCGTATGAAGAGCTGCTTGAAGCAGGTGTCGATCCCGGTCTTCTTAATAATCCAAACTATGTAAAGGCTGCACCTATGGTCGAGGGATATGATATGTTTGATGCCGAATTTTTCGGTTACAATCCAAGAGAGGCTGAGCTGATGGACCCTCAGCACAGATTGTTTCTGCAGTGTGCGTGGGAATCGCTGGAGAATGCGGGGTATACCCAGGACAAATACAAGGGACTTATCGGCGTATTTGCCGGTGCCAGCCTGAGTACATATATGTTCAACCTGTATTCCAACAGGAAGCTGATGGAATCAGTGGGTAATCTGCAGGCTATTATAGGGAATGACAAGGATTCTCTGACAACGTCGGTATCCTACAAGCTGAATTTAAAGGGTCCTAGTATTGCGGTTCAGACCTTCTGCTCCACCTCGCTGGTAGCCGTGCATCTGGCTGCCAAAAGCCTTTTGAGCGGTGAGTGCCATATGGCTTTGGCGGGAGGTGCCACAATAAATGTTCCTCATAAAAACGGCTACCTGTACAATGAAGGCGGAATATTTTCACCCGACGGGCATTGCAGGGCTTTTGACAAGGATGCCAATGGAATGCTGTTTGGCAACGGAGTGGGAATTGTTGTTTTGAAAAGGCTCAAGGATGCACTGGCAGACAGGGACTCCATCATTGCGGTCATAAAGGGTTCGGCAATCAATAATGACGGCTCCCTGAAGGTGGGTTATACCGCTCCAAGCGTGGAAGGACAGTCTGAGGTTATATCAAACGCTCTTGAAAATGCAGGGATAACAGCGGATAGTATAGGATATATCGAGGCTCACGGCACGGGTACGCAGATGGGAGATCCGATAGAGATTGCCGCATTGACAAAGGCCTTCGGTGCCACAACCGAAAATAAGCAATTTTGTGCCATCGGTTCGGTAAAAACAAATCTGGGGCATTTGGACAGGGCTGCCGGTATAGCAGGCCTGATCAAGGCCGCATTGTCTCTGAAAAATGGCATGATACCGCCCAGTCTTAACTACACAAGCCCAAATCCCAAAATTGATTTTGAGAACAGCCCATTCTTTGTGAATACTTCACTGGAAAAATGGGAAACAACGGATATACCTCGGAGAGCAGGTGTCAGTGCACTGGGTTTTGGAGGAACAAATGCCCATGTCATACTGGAGGAAGCACCACCCTGTCAGAACCCGGCAGATAATTCACCTTGCCGGCTGCTGCTGTTTTCAGGAAGAACTGAAAATGCTCTTGCTGCCAATATGCACAATTTCCATGACTATCTTAAATTAAACGGCAATGCCAATATTGCAGATATGGCATATACCCTTCAGGTGGGGCGTAAGGATTTCAGATACAGAAAAGCATTTGTGTGTTCAAGTGCCGAGGATGCACTGAATGTATTGGGCGGTGAGGATGCCCGGCGAATTATATCGGGTGAATGTGAGAATGAAAACAAAGCAATTACCTTCATGTTCCCGGGACAGGGTTCGCAGTATCCGGGCATGGGGCAGGGCTTGTATCAGCTGGAACCTGTTTTCCGTGAACAGGTTGATAACTGCTGCGAAATATTAAAACAGTATATTGATATGGATTTGCGCAGTCTCATATACCCTGAAGGCCCCGCTGACATAAAACAGGCGGAGGAAACTCTGAGCCAGACCGGGTATACCCAGCCGGCGGTTTTTGTAATAGAATATGCAACTGCAAAAATGCTGTGCAGCTGGGGTATGGAACCTGATGCAATGATCGGTCACAGCATTGGGGAATATGTTGCGGCGGTGCTTGCAGGGGTAATGACCCTTGAGGACGCATTAATGCTGGTTTCTGCACGTGGAAGGCTGATTCAGGAATTACCGGGCGGAACCATGCTGGGAATACCACTGGCTGAGAATGAAATTACTCCGTTTTTGAATAAGGATTTATCAATGGCTGCCGTAAACGGACCGGAGCAGTGCGTTGTATCCGGCAGCTATGAAGAAATCGGCCTCCTAAAAAACAAGCTGGCTCACATGGGGGTGGAATGCAGGGAACTGCACACTTCACATGCTTTTCATTCCGGTATGCTGGAACCTGTTGTAGAGCCGTTTAAACAACTATTTACAGCTATACAGCTGCATGCTCCAAACATACCGTTTATTTCCTGCGTAACAGGAACCTGGATTACAGAAAGCCAAGCTGTGGACCCTGCTTACTGGGCTCAGCATCTGAGGGGAACCGTACTTTTCTCTTACGGAATAAGTGAGATTTTGAAAGATACTTCCCGGGTACTGATCGAGGCGGGACCGGGGCAGACGCTTTCAAAGCTGGCCAGACAAAATGTCAAGGACGGTATCGAAAGATGTATCATCTCAACAATACGTCATCCAAGCGACAAAACCGGGGATATGGCATTTTTGCTGACAGCGCTTGGAAGGCTCTGGATTGCAGGGAAACACCCGGATTGGGATAAATTCAATAAACAGGAGTGCAGTCGTCGAATTCCTCTGCCCACATACCCCTTTGAAGGCAGGCGTTACTGGGTTGACAGGGTGGAATCGCCGGAACTGCACCAGACAAGCTTTAAAGCTGATGAAAAGAATTGGATCCTGGTGCCTTCCTGGAAACGGTCCAAGCTGCTCAATTCCTTTAGACCCGAAACATTGTCCCATAAGAACAGAAAATGGCTTGTATTCGTTGAACCTTGCGGGCTTGGAGGGGCTATAGCCCAAGGGCTGCTGGCAGCAGGGCAGGAGGTGGTAACGGTAACCGCCGGAGCAGAATTCAAGGCGGAAAACGACCGGACATACACTCTGAATCCTGAAAGAGCCTGGGAATTTACTGCTTTGGTAAATAAACTTAATGATTTGAAACTGATGCCCGATGCAGTGGTACACCTGTGGAATTATGCAGAAAGTCCGGGGGTTGAAGGAGATGCGGAATACTTCAAACAGTGCCGGCTTTCAGGCTCGTTAAGTGTTTTGAATCTTGTACAGTCTATTAAAAGTATAAGTAATGACAAAAAGTTGGATATATGGGTTATTTCCAGCAGCACTGCCGATATCAGCGGAGATGAGGCGGTAAAACCTGAAAAAGCAGCCGCAGCAGGAATGTGCAGGGCAATCAGCGGAAATTCGGAAAATATAATTTGCCGCAGCATTGATGTATTGCCCGGGGTTCAAATCAGTAGAACCGCTGATAATATCCTGGCTGAAATTGCCGCCGGACATTCAGAGGTTGAAGCTGCTTTCAGAGGCAGGTACAGATGGATACCGGATTTTGAAGAACTTGAGTATACGGCGGAAAATACTGTTAAATATGAATCTGCAGCACAAGGTACTGACAAATATGAATTCAGGCAAAAGGGCACATATTTTATAATGGACGGCTTGACAGGCATGGGCTTTGAATTCGCACGTTTTCTGGCTCAGTCTGTAAATGCCGGACTTGTACTTCCACAGCCCTGTGTGCTGCCTGATAAGAGTGAATGGGATGGGATAATAGACAATGGCGGTGCTATACCGGATAACCGGGATATAAGAACACCCGGAGTACCGGCATACCCACTATCCTCCTTTGAAAATGATGACTTTGCATCAGAAATAAATCGCCTGTGGGAACAAAATATTGGTTCCTCAGAGACTTCAGCAGTTCCGGAGGATATTGAAACGGAGCTGGACAGGCTTTGTTCAGCGTACATATACAGTTACTTTGCTAAAAACCTGGATATAAAAAGGCGGGTAGTATATTCAGAAGATGAATTGAAGCTTGCTTTGGGAATAACAGCTAAATATAATAAATTCTTCGGCTTTATGCTCTCGGTATTGGAACAGGAAAGCTTTATTGAAACAGAAGGTGAAACAGTAAGATTCATTAAAGGGCAGGATAAAATATCAGAACCTGAGTTCCTGTCAGCAGAGCTCTTGAAAAAGTTCCCTGAATTTGAAAATGCCCTCAGTGCTCTTAAATACTGTGTTGACAGCTACAGTGATGTACTGGCCGGAAGAGCCGAAGCCATGGCTGTATTCCGCCAGGATAACGGTTTAAATGTCCTTGAGGCTGTTGATGAGGTACAACGGAAATATTCAAACGGAATACACATTCAAAGAGTTATTTCTGAATATTTCAGAAAACCTGGGAATATGAAAAAGGACAGAAAGATGCGGTTTCTGGAAATCAACGCAGGTGATGACCGGCTTACCTGGCACATTGCAGAAGCTTTGAAGGATAAGGATGCAGAATACTGTTTTGCCTCTTCAAACAAAAATTTGATAAATAATGCCCGGAAAAAAGCTGTACAAAACGGCTGGGGCTTTATGAAATTCAGAGTTCTGGACATTTCTCAAAAACCTGAGGAACAAGGTTTTGCTCCATACAGCTTTGATTTTATTGTGGGAACTAATGCTGTTCATGCTCAGCCCGACATAAACAGCGCGGTTCAGAATGTTGAGAAGCTTTTGATGCCGGGAGGCCTGCTGCTGATGATGGAAGCTACCAGGCCCCGGCGCTGGGTAAACCTGATATGGGGCCTGGCAGATCACTGGTGGAATTACTCAGATAATGCTTTAAGAACAAATTCGCCGCTGCTTGCTCCGGAGGTATGGAAAAAAGTATTGTGTGATCAGGGTAATACCGATGTAACTTTTTACCCGGCAGGCGATGAAAATGCCGACCACTCATTGATTGTGGCAAGGCAGAATCCCGTACTTGACTCAGAGGATTATAAAGCATGGCTGCTTGAAGTCAAAGCGAAAGAAAAGCAGGATATAAAACTCAGAATTGAAAGGCTCAGACAGCTTGAGCAGCTTGGCGGTGAAGTTTTTGCACCATCTGCAGCCGGCTGGACTGAAGAATCCATGAGTAAGGCTGCCGATTCCGCCCTGGAATTGTTCGGAAGCATACAGGGAGTCATTTTCACACCGCTGCAAATGTCAGAGGGTTCAAAAAAACAGCAGGTTAATGACGAGGTTGAAGAGTCAAGCAGCAAACTTGTACAGAATATATCTGTATTAAATTCGCTGGAAGCTGCGCTTTCAAAACTGAAACCTGATTTTATTTCATTAATGTCTTCTGATGAAAGGGGTTTACAGACTTGTGACAGCTATTTCCTGGCACAGTTGATACCATATATGAGCACGCTGTCACAGAAGCTTTCGGCAAATTGTAATAATGCAAAGCTGATACAGTGGGACAGCTGGAGTAAGGAAAATGAGTATACTGCTGAAACAAATGGCGGTTACATAGACTATGAACGGGGAATATCAGCCTTCCGGCATATAGTTTCAATGACAGATATAAATCAGATTATGATATCACCCAGGAATGTAAGTCAGTTTACACTGGATCATAACAGGCCATGGCTTAAAAACAGAGGCAGGCTTAAGCAGGTGGAAAATATGAATGCCGTAAATGACAGGCCTGATTTAGGAAGTTCATATATGGCACCGCAGAATGAAACTGAGCAAAGGATTTTAAAGGTCTGGCAGGAAGTCCTGGGTATTTCGCAAATCGGTGTTTATGACAGCTTCTTTGAAATAGGAGGAGACTCCCTTCAAGCCACACAGCTGAACTCAAGGATCAGGGACCAATTCGGTGTGGAGCTGCCCATGCAGGATTTCTTTAATGCACCGACCATTGGAGAGACAGCTGCTGCCATTGAAGATATAAAAAACAGCAGAGAGAGAGAAGCAGAAGCTGAAATTCTTAAAATGATTGAGCAGCTTACAGAAGACGAAATCGAGGCTGAAATCATGAATAGAATGAAAAATCTTGAGTGACCTTAGGGGGGATAGATCAATGAGTGATATTTCAGGTAAACAGGATAGCCTGGCTGCTAAAAAGCAGATGCTTTTTGAAATGCTTATGAAGGAAAGAAAAAAGGCCGAAGTCAGCGGAGAAAATCAGGCTATACAGAAAAGGAAGGAAGCCGGTTTATTACCTTTGTCCTTCGCTCAGCAGAGGCTCTGGTTTTTGGAGCAGATGAATCCGGGAAGCCCGGCTTATAACATACCGTCAGCCGTTATAATGAACGGAAGACTGGATATTGATACCCTTAATGACAGCTTTAACCTGGTAATTAAACGCCATGAAGCTTTGAGAACGGTTTTTAAAATGGCTGATGGTCAGCCGGTTCAGGTTATTTTGCCCGAACTGAAAATCGAATTGCCCATTAAGGAGCTGACCGGTTTTAAAAGAGCTGAACAAATGGATAAGGTGCAGCAGATTATTACCGAAGATAATCTGAAGCCTTATGATTTAAGCAATGGACCTCTTCTGAGAGTAATGCTGATCAGACTTAGGGATGATGAAAATGTGCTGTGTCTGAATATGCACCATATTGTATCGGATGGCTGGACATTACAGGTATTGATGAAAGAGGTCTCAGCTATTTATACTTCACTTGCCTCAGGTCAGGCAGCTGCCAGGCCGGAACCGGCCATTCAGTACGGAGACTACACAATATGGCAGAGAGAATGGGTAAAGGGTGAAACCCTGAACAGGCAATTGGACTATTGGGCAGAAAAATTAAGAGGCTGCCAGCCTGTCCTTGAACTTCCGGCAGATCACCAGAGACCTCCCGTACAGGGGTACAGAGGGGCAAGACAATACTTTGAAATATCCCCCGGCCTGTCAGGGGAATTACATGAACTCGCACAGAAAAAGGGTGCGACTATCTTTATGATACTGCTGTCGGCACTTAAAATAATTCTGCAAAGGTACTCCGGACAGAGTGAAATCATTGTAGGCACACCGATTGCAGGCCGTAACAGAACCGAACTGGAGGGCCTTATAGGTTATTTTGTCAACACACTTGCGCTGCGCACCGAGCTGTCAGGAAATCCAAGTTTTGATGAACTCCTTGAAAGGGTTAAGGAAACCACTCGCGGGGCTTATGACCACCAGGATATACCCTTTGAGAATGTAGTCGAGGCATTGCAGCCAGAAAGGGATCTGAGCCGGAATCCCCTGTATCAGGTATGCTTCAGCTACCAGAATGAAGCAATTCCCGAGATTCACATGCACGGTTTGAAACTTGCTTCACTTGAAGTGGAAAGCGGTACTGCAAGATTTGACATAGAGCTTCAGTTATGGAAAGCCGGCGAGCTGATAAGAGGTTTCTTTGAGTATTCTTCGGAGTTATTTGAAAAGAGTACTATTGACAGGTTTACAGAACACTTCTTAACGCTTTTGGAGAATATCCCGGAATACCACCAAAATCATATCAGTGATATACCTGTCATGACCGAACAGGAAATTCAGAGGATTCTTTATGCCTGGAATGACACCTGTGCTGAATATCCCAAAGACCTGTGTGTTCACCAGCTGTTTGAACGGCAGGCTCTTAAGACACCTGATAATACCGCTGTAATTTTCGGTGACAGGAAGCTTACATATAAGGAATTGAACATTAGGGCCAATCAGTTGTCCCATTACTTGATAAAAATGGGTGCCGGCCCTGAAACCTTTATCGGTATTTGTGTGGAGCGCTCGGAAGATATGCTTGTAGCCCAGCTGGGGATACTCAAGGCCGGCAGTACATATATTCCCATAGATCCGGCATATCCCTCCGAACGGATATTATACATGATCCAGGATGCCCGGATGCCTTTCATTATCACGCAGCAGAGACTTTCAGACTCCATTTCCGGCCAGGGAGCCAAAATTGTGTGTATTGATGAAGAATGGACGGCAATAGAGAAGGAAAGCAGAGATAACCCGGAAAATAAAATAACCGGAACAAATCTCGCTTATACCATCTACACATCAGGCTCAACCGGAAAACCCAAAGGTGTGCAAATTCCGCATGGAGCTGTTGTGAATTTCCTTAAAGCCATGAGTAAGGAACCGGGTATGGTTGAGAATGACAGACTCCTGTCGGTAACAACAATTTGTTTTGACATTGCCGCATTGGAATTATTTCTTCCCATTACCGTTGGTGCCTGTGTTGTAATTGCAGAGCGCGAAACTGTACTGGATGGAGCAGCTCTTATTAACGAAGTCAAAAAGTATGATATTACAGTCATGCAGGCTACTCCTGCAACCTGGAGACTGATGCTGGGAGCAGGCTGGCAGGGAAGTAAAAAACTCAAAATCCTTTGCGGCGGTGAGCCCCTGCCTGTGGAACTGGCAGAACAGCTGTTAAAGCGGAGTTCCTCCCTGTGGAATATGTATGGGCCTACCGAAACCACCATATGGTCGTCTGTATGCAGAATAGAAGCCGGGCAGGAGCGTATAACAATAGGTAAACCCATTGATAATACCCAGATGTATATACTTGATCCGGAGTTGAAGCCCGTTGTCATAGGAGCCACCGGGGAACTTTTCATCGGCGGTGACGGGCTGGCAAGGGCATATTTGAACAGGCCAGGGCTGACGCAGGAAAAATTCCTTCCCAACTCCTTTCTTAAGGAGACATCTGCAAGAATCTATAGAACAGGTGATGTAGCACGCTTTTTACCCGATGGTCAAATTGAAGTGCTTGGCAGGACGGATCATCAGATAAAAATCAGAGGCTTCAGAATAGAACTGGGTGAAATTGAAGCAGTTTTAAGCAAATATGCAGGCATTAATCAGGTGGTTGTTGCAGTAAAAGAGTTTTCTTCAAACGATAAAAGACTGGTTGCATATTACACTGTCCCAAATACCGGTGCGCTTGCCATAGCAGATGGAGAGCTCAGAAATCATTTGAAAGCAGAGCTTCCTGAGTATATGCTTCCGGCAGCTTTTGTCAAAATGGAGGTTTTGCCTCTGACACCCAACGGAAAAATAAACCGCCTGCTGCTTCCCATGCCTGAGACTGCAAAAGCTGGAAAGGCTGAAACTGATTCCGTTCCGCAGAATGAAACGGAAAAGACAATTTGCGGGATATGGCAGGAGGTTCTTAAGGTTGAGAGAGTCGGAGTCAATGATAATTTCTTTGACCTGGGAGGACATTCCCTGCTAATGACCCAGGTGCATACAAAGCTTAAGGGTACATTCAATGCTGAAATTACAATGCTGGATATGTTTAAATATCCCACAGTAAGTGCACTGGCCAGGTTTATAAACAGCGGCAATGAAGCAGAAGCGGATCTGGAAAGCGGAATACGGCGTGCCAAAACCAGAAGGCAGTCATTGAACCGGGATAGTAAAACTGATGTTGCCATCATAGGTATTGCGCTTAGATTTCCAGGAGCCGATTCCCCTGAGAAATACTGGGAGAACCTGAGAGATGGGATAGAATCGGTATCCTTCTTCTCGGAGGAAGATGTTCTTGCAGCGGGAGGCAGTGAAGAACTTTTAAGTATGCCCAATTTCGTAAAGGCCGAAGCTGATGTTGCCAATGTTGAATTGTTTGACGCAGGCTTTTTCGGTTACAGTCCCAAGGAAGCTGAAAGCATGGATCCGCAGTTGAGGTTTATGCTGGAATGTTCCTGGGAAGCGCTGGAGCGGGCCGGGTATGACCCTGAGAGCTGCAAAGAGCGTATCGGTGTATTCTGCGGTGCTGCCATGAGTACGTATATGATAAACAACATGACTGATGAGCACAGTGCTCACGGGGTTATGATCAACTATAAGGAAAGAATGGCGCTCCTGGCCGCAAATTCAAGTGATTTCGTAGCACAAAGGGTATCTTATCACCTGAAGCTGAACGGCCCCAGCATGAATATCCAGACAGCCTGCTCAACTTCAATGGTTGCCATTCACACTGCCTGCCAAAGCCTGATACATGGCGAGTGTGATATGGCGCTGGCCGGCGCGGTGCAAATAAGAGTACCTCAAAGAATAGGTTACCTGTATGAAGAAGGAGGACTTCCTTCACCGGATGGGCATTGCAGACCTTTTGATGCAAAGGCCGGCGGAACAGTCCATGCCAACGGAATAGGGGTAGTTGTTGTCAAGGGCCTGGAGGATGCTGTGCGGGATGGCGATAACATATACGCAGTCATTAAAGCCTCAGCCATAAATAACGATGGAGCAATGAAGGCAGGTTTTACGGCTCCAAGTGTTGAGGGGCAGGCAAAGGTGGTGGCTGAGGCGCAGGAGATGGCCGGAATCAGTCCTGATGCAATAAGTTTTGTCGAAGCCTTTGCAACCGGAACTCCGCTTGGCGATTCCATTGAAGTGGAGGCTCTCACCCAAGCTTTCAGATTAAAGACCCGGGAAAAACAATTCTGTGCCATTGGTTCTTCAAAATCAAACCTGGGGCATCTGGATCATGTATCCGGTATGGCTGGTATTGTTAAAGCGGCTTTAGCTCTTCAGCATAGAGCTATTCCGCCTACCGTACATTTTCAAGTCCCCAATCCAAGGATTGATTTTGATAACAGTCCGTTTTACGTGAATAGCAGGCTGATTGATTGGGAGACAGATAAGCTTCCCCGTCTGGCAGGGGTTAACAACTTCGCAATCGGAGGCACCAATGTGCATGCTATTCTGGAGGAAGCACCACTGCAGATCCCTTCGGGAGAGTCGAGACCTTATCAGCTTTTTACCCTGTCGGCAAAAACCTTTAGTGCGCTTGGAAAATATAAAACCAATTTGATTGGCTATTTGCAGGAAAACCGGCAGATAAATATGTCGGATGTGGCCTATACACTAAAAAAGGGCAGAAAGGCATTTAATCACAGATTTATCGCTGTTTGCAGCCATAACGAAAATGTCATTGACATGCTTTCAGCCATAGATTTTGATACTGAATCCTATGCAAATATCAATTCAAACAATAGAGAAATTGTATTTATGTTTACGGGAGAAGGCATACAATATGTCAATTCGGGAAGGGAGCTCTACAGTACCGAGAGAGTCTTTAAAGAGAGCATGGACCGCTGCAATGAATATGTGAAGGCAAAGGCCGGATATAATTTATTTGATGCCCTGTATCCTGAGAATAATACAAAAAGTATGACTACCGCTAAAGATATGGATAAAGCAATAGAGTGTTGCACTGCTTTTACCGTGGAATACTCACTTGCCCGGTTGTGGATGTCTTGGGGTGTAAAACCCAGAGCCATTATCGGAAACGGAACGGGAGAAATAACTGCGGCGTGTATATCAGGTGTTGTTTCAGCGGAGGATGCTCTCAAGCTGCTGTTGGATGGTGAAAAGGCAGCCGGGTCAATAACCTTTAATCCTCCTGCCATACCTTTTATTTCAAATAAAAGCGGGAGCTGGATAAAAAGCTCTGAAGCCACACAACAGAGCTATTGGAAGGATAAACCCTTACCTCTTTCAAATAAGGGCCTGCATCAAATATTCAAAGCGTCCGACAGGATTTTCCTTGTTTTAGGACCAGAAGATAAAAAGAATTTCTGGACAGAGAAACTCTCGAATGACACCAGGAACAGGTCAATCATCTGTTCACTTCCCGATAGCAATGGTTCGGTCTCCGAAGCAGGGTTTATCACAACTTCACTGGGAAAGTGCTGGTTGTCGGGCGTAAATATCGACTGGTACCGATATTACCAATACGAGACCAGAAGGAACCTTGTGCTGCCTACTTATCCATTTGAGCGTCAGAAATACTGGCTGAAAAAACATACAACCGCTGTAAAGAAAGTTTCAGCTTCACATAAATCCATGAAAAATGACCATGCAGAACCCAAACAGGGACTGGAGCAGGAAATAGCTGCAATTTGGAGCCATTTGCTGGAAGTGGAGGAGATAGCTGCTACAGATAGTTTCTTTGATATTGGAGGAGATGAATTGACGGCAGTTAAACTGGTTAACCGGATAAGGAATCAATTTGAGGTTGAAATTGATCTGAAGCAGGTTTTTGAAAATGCAAGCATCAGAGAATTGGCAGAATTAATTGTTAAAAAGCAAATTGATGCACTTGATCCCGAACAGCTTGCCTTACTGCTTGAGGATGACAAGTAACATAATGGTAACATATGCCCCGTTTATTAATTGCAGGAGGAGCTATTTATGGAGAAAAAAAAGCCGTTTCCGAAGCTGTTCGCACCTGGGAAAATAGGAAAGCTGGAAATTAAGAACAGGGTTGTGATGGCACCTATGTCAATGGGTTTCGCTCAACAGGATCACTGTTTTTCAAAAAAGGATATAAATTATTATGAAGCGCGTGCAAAAGGCGGAGTTGGGTTGATTATAACAGAGAGCGTGCTTGCCGAGACAGAGATTTCGATTATTCCGCCTAAAGCGCCCGTTGTTGCATGTGATTCGGATAGGGTGATGCCCGGCTTGAAAGCATTGGCTGAGGCAGTTCACAGTTACGGAACTAAAATTGCCATGCAGCTTTCGCCGGGCCAGGGTAGGCAATCTTATATAGCAAATAAGAAGGCAATTCCTGCCGCACCTTCACCGGTACCTGCCTTTACCGACCCGGATATTATTTGCCGGGAACTGACGCGGGGGGAAATCGGGAAAATTGTGAAGGCCTGCGGAGACGGAGCTGAAAGAGCTGCAAAGGCAGGCTTTGATATGATAGAAATTCATGCTCATACCGGTTATCTGGCGGATCAGTTTATGACACCGCTGTGGAACAAGAGAACAGACGAATATGGGGGAACGTTTGAAAAAAGGCTTAAATTTATAGAGGAAATAATCAAAGAAATACGTGAAAGGGTTGGAAGTGATATTCCAATCGGTGTTCGCCTGTCAGGTGAACACAAAATTGAAGGCGGACGCACCATAGAGGAGTCAGTGGATATTGCTAAAAAACTGGAGGCATTTGGAACCGATGTGCTTCATATAGATGCAGGCTGCTATGATGCCAACATATGGATGACACCGCCTGAATATATGGGGGAAGCCTGTTATGCAGAGTTGGCCAAAAAGATAAAGCGTGCGGTTCATATTCCGGTGATAACAGTCGGTAATATTAAAAGCCCTGAAACCGCTGAAAAGATTCTTTCGGAAAAAATGGCCGACTTTATCGGGCTTGGAAGAAGCCTTCTGGCTGATCCAGACTGGTCAAACAAGGCAGAGGAAGGGAAAACTCAGGACATTCGAAGCTGTTTGATTTGCAATGAGCATTGCGTAGGTAAAATAGTTTCGGCCTGCTCGGTTAATCCTATTCTGGGAGACGAGACAGCTTATAAATTGCCTGAAAAGCTCAAAACTAAAAATGTACTGGTCATAGGCGGAGGGCCCGCAGGTATGGAAGCGGCCAGAATAGCATCACTAAGAGGACATAACGTAACTCTCTGTGAAAAGGAAAAGGAACTTGGGGGGCAGCTGGTTGCAGCTGCTGCAATTCCGGTCAAAAAGGCAATTGCTGATTTTACGGCATATCTGGTAAATCAGGTGAAAAAATCAGGAGTCAATGTTTTGCTTGGATGTGAAGTCAAGCTGCCTTTCATTGATCAGATGAAGCCGGATGTGGTTATTGCAGCTGCAGGTGCAGTTCCTGTGATCCCATTAATACCGGGTATTGAAAATGAAAAAAACATATCTATTCTTGATTTTTTCTCGGGTAAAAAAGACACGGGCAATTCTGTGGCCATTGCCGGAGGGGGGATTAAAGGGTGTGAGGCAGCCATATATCTGGCGGACAAGGGTAAATCAGTAACAATCGTAGAAAGACTTTCTGCCGTTGCAGCAGATGTCAATCCCATAAGCAGGAAAACAATACTAAAACTGCTGCAGGAAGCCGGAATAAATATACTTACAGGTAATACGATCAAAGCATTTACAGCGGAAGGCATGCTGGTTGAGGACATGAGCAAGCAGAAAAAAGAGATTAAAGCCGATACTGTCATTATTGCACTGGGAGTAAAACCTAAGAATGACCTGATCAAAAAATTAGGTGACAGGGTTCAGGAGATTTATTCAATAGGGGACTGTAATAATCCCCGTAAAATCGG
>JAEVZU010000161.1 GCA_023392075.1 Bacillota bacterium
ATGTTGTCTTCATAAGGTGCAATATAATCCTTAACCGGTTCAAGTACTCCTGCCTCGGCAAATTCAGGCAGCTGTGTATAATTTAAACGGATGAGGTTTGGCAGTTCCTGTCTTGATGCAAGTAACAAACGCAGCTTTGTAGCAACATCACCGTCACCGCTGCCGCCTAATTCCACATTTATATCCACTTTTTTATCTATCTCGGGATTAGCCGCCAGGAATTGTTCATTTATTTTCTGATAGTTTTCCGTTGCCGGGAATACCATCATCTTTAATGATACGGCGTCACCGCTCCATACCTGATCAGAACCTGATGTACTCACAGCAGCAGTATCCGTGGCACCGGCTGTACCGGCTGAAGAGGTTGTACCGGCTGAATTTTCACCTGAACTGCCGCAGCCGGCAAAAAGGCTCATGCATACAACGATCACTAAAAAAAATGATAATGCTTTTCTCATCTTTTTATCTCCTTAATTGATTATATTTTAGATTTGAAACGGGTCATGACCTTTATCGTTCTAAGCCATAGTATATAGATTTTCCTTGACAAAGTTAATATAACAATATTACTATAATCTTAGAAATTCTCCGATTTTATTACTCTTCTTTATATTGCATATATCTGGGAGGCTTTATGTTCAATTTATTAATAGTTGATGATGAAAAACTTACTCGTGAAGGTCTGTTTGAAAATATTAACTGGTCGGATATGAACATCGGTGAAGTTTATACGGCCCCCGACGGGAAAGAAGCCCTTGCCTTGATGCTGGACAGGCATATCGACATTTTGCTGTGCGACGTAAAGATGCCTCACATGGACGGTATTGAACTGGCAACCAATGTCCGTGCCGGTTATCCTGATTGTAAAATAATTTTTTTAAGCGGATATTCCGACAAGGAATATTTAAAATCCGCTATCTCCTTAAAGGCGGAGAGCTACATAGAGAAACCTATTGATATCAGCGAAATCACCAATGTAATATCGGAGACCGTCACCCAGCTGCAAAATGACAATCTCAAGAAACAAAGTAATGATTTACTGCTGTCAGGGCTGGTGGAATCCTTTCCGCTTGTGAAACAGGAAATTGCCCTGGCATTGATATTACCGGATCTTGACTACGATTCCTTCAGGTCCAAATATTCTCCGCTTTATTTTACCTGGGACAATAATTCACTTTATGCCGTTCTGTGTATACATCCCGATAAAAAATCCTTATACAATAAAGAAGTTAAGGATTTGATAAATATAATCTATACTTTTTTAGAAAGCAGCTCAAACCCTTTACCACTGGACTTTTTTGCAGGGCAGACGACAAGCGGTGATATTGTGCTGCTGATAAACGGTACACCCGGCAATGCCCTTGAGTCGGCAGCAGCACTCCTCAGGGAGGTTATTGCCGAAAAGCTGCAGCTATCTGTAACCATAGGCATCAGCCCGGTCTGCAATACTCTCGGGGAGCTGCCCCGCGCTTACCGGCAGTCCTGCAGGGCCGCAAGCCAAAGCTTTTATCTCGGAACCGGCCAAATTATCACCCTCAAAAATGAGCACAGGGAAAAAAAGCTGCCGGAACAATACTTTGAGACCTTGAGCATCAATCTCGACAGTACTCTGCAGGTGTTCTCCTTTCTCGAAAAAGAACAGTTCAGTGATATTGAAAATATAAGGAAACATTTGTATACCCTCTATAAAAATATGATGGAACGCACCTTAAATAATAAGCTGATGTCATTTGAAGACTTTGAGCAATACAACCTGGGTGAAATCCGGGAACTCATACTGGAGGGCATGCGTGCATTTCAAACCCTTGGGAATGACCTTTATGATTTAAAGATCAAGGAGGCAATCCATTTTATACTATGGAACTATAACAATTGTGATTTGTCGGTAAAGACAATCGCAGACCATGTAGGTTTGTCGCAAAATTACCTGTGTTCGCTTTTTAAGCAAAATACCAACGTTACGGTTAATGATTTTATTATTCAGGTCAGGATGGAAAAAGTAAAAAAACTGCTGAAGGGTACCGACCTTCGTCTTTATGAAATCACAGAAAAGGTGGGTATCACAGATCCCAACTATATGAGTGCACTGTTCAAACGATGCTGCGGCCAGACTCCCAGCCAATACCGCCACAGCCGCCCCCGGTGAGGCTCCCTTGAATCCCGGGCGGCCAAAGCACTGTACAGCAGAGGAATGGAGAAAATATGACTTTCCCTAAAAAACTTACCTTCAAAATCCCGCGTAACAGCTTTGTTACCAAATTATTTGCCACTTACCTCGTGTTAATGATGCTTCCCCTGTCATTAATCCTTATAATAAACTATTACCGTTCGGCACAGATAAGTGAGGAACAGGCTATTTACTCAAACGAAAAGGTTATAAGCCAGACCTCGGACTTTTTAAGCTACAAGGTATCTTCACTGAAAAATATTATTGATATAATAAGCTTTGACGAAAATGTTCAGACCGTACTGAAAACCAGCGATTCCTTCTATCGTAACAACAAGGGCTATTGGACCATTCAGACTGAAGACATTAAGAATATTATATACAATTCATATACCACCAGTGACATTACCACCGTGCGGCTGTATATGAGAAAAGGGCCGGCAAGCTTTGAAGAGACAGATAATTTCAAAAGGTTGTCCAATGCCGAACAGAGCGATTGGTACACCCGCATTGAAAACAGTCCGCTGCTGGATACTGTGTGGATTCCCTCCTATTTCTTTGATCCCGGGTGTCCAAGTCCTTATATTTCCATTGTAAAAAGAATTCCGGACCTCAACAGTATCAATAAATATATAGGAGTCATTACAGGAACGGTCCCTCAAAGCGTTTTTGAGCAAATAATCGCTAAAATGACCACAACAAAAAATACCACAGTTGCCTTATATAATTCACACAATGAAATGATCACCGCCACAGGAGATTCTGCACTTACCGAGGTTAATTTCCTCAATGGCATCATAGCTGAAAATAAATTGCCTGACGACGGCACCATGCATAAAGTAAATATAAGCAGCAATGATTACCTGGTTGGTGTACACAACATTGAACACGCCGACTGGAAACTGGTAATGCTTGTACCGAACGGTGATATTCTCACCTCGGCTTATCTGTACCGAAACCAATTATTCTGGATCGTCCTCATTTTATTTTTATTTTCAATTCCTATTATATATATTACCTCCTACAGCATTACCCGCCGCTTGCGCAGGCTCAAGCACCACATGAAGGAGGCCGGTTCCAAAAACTTTATTATAGAGCCTCTCAAAAACGGAGAGGATGAGATCGGGGAGCTGACCGACAGCTTTAACACCATGGCCGGCAAAATCAGCGGACTGCTGGATGAACAGTACAGACTGGGTTATGAAATAAAAAATCTCGAGTTAAAAGTCCTGCAATCTTTAATCAATCCGCATTTTTTATACAACACTCTTGATATGATCTATTGGCTGGCTGTAAAAAATAAAGTACCGGCAATTGAAAATGCCGCTAAAAGTCTGGGGCGTTTTTACAAGCTGAGTCTCGGGCACGGTGAAGATATTGTAACACTGGAAAAGGAATTGACACATGTAAGGACTTATGTAAGTATCCAGAATATGCGATTTGAAGATAAAATAAATTTGGTGGTTGATGTACCTGATGAGCTGTCCTCCTGCCGTATCATTAAAATAGTATTGCAGCCGCTTATTGAAAATGCAATTCTCCACGGTATTTACGAAAAAGCGGACAGCCGCGGAACAATAACCATTAAAGGCCGGGTCTCCGGCGATGCTTTGCAGATAACCATAGAAGATGACGGTGTCGGAATGAGTTCCGACCAGCTTTCGGCATTACTGGCCACTCCCGGAGAAAACAAGGGCTACGGGGTTTGGAATATAAACGAACGCATCCGGCTGACATACGGTGAACCGTACGGCTTGCACTTCACCAGTACTCCTGATGAAGGCACCTGTGTATTTGTCACATTTCCTTTTGAGAAATAGTGTTAAAAACAGAATATTTTATTTATTTTGTTGGGAAAATATTCTCATTACAGAGCTGCGTTTGTGCAATGTTTGTCCGTTTTTCCGGAATTAATAGATATTTTTTTAACAAGTAACGATTTTATATTTATTTTTTATTTGTTTATGTGTTAATATATTAGTGATTTGAGTTTTACAAAACCTTTTTTAAAACATTAATATTAACAGTTATAACACATCAATAAATCGTAAAGTTAACCGCGTTTCACGTAATTTTCAGTTCAGGATGATTATGATTAATGTTATAACAAGACAATTTATTGAAAAGCGCTTAAGGCTCTTTTGAACCTATGCATTATAAAAACAGTATTGGGGAGGACTTAGTAATGAGTACGATAGACACAGCATGCATAAATACCATCAGGATTTTAGCTGCCGAAGCAGTTCAAAAGGCGAATTCCGGACACCCCGGTCTTCCGCTTGGTGCGGCGCCCATTGCGTATTCCGTTTGGGCCAGGCATATGAAGCATAACCCAAAGAATCCTAAATGGGCAGGAAGGGACAGATTCGTTTTATCGGCAGGACATGGTTCGGCAATGTTATATTCACTGCTGCACGTTTTCGGCTACGATGTATCACTGGAGGATTTAAGGAATTTCAGACAGTTTGGCAGCAAAACTCCGGGACATCCTGAGTACGGCCACACCGCAGGCGTTGAAATAACTACCGGACCTCTTGGTCAGGGTGTTGCAAACGGTGTAGGCTTCGCGATGGCGGAACGCCTGACGGCTGCTAAATTCAACAAGGAAGGTTACAACGTAGTTGACAACTATACCTATGTATTATCAGGTGACGGCTGCCTCATGGAAGGCGTTGCATCAGAAGCAGCTTCTCTGGCAGGTACCTTGAAACTTGGAAAATTAATTCTTCTATATGACAGCAACAAGATCACTATCGAAGGAGCTACCAGCATCGCATTTACTGAGGATGTGGCAAAACGTTTCGATGCTTACGGCTGGCAGGTTCTCAAAGTTGAAGACGGTAACAGTGTTGAGGATATCAATGCTGCTATAGAAAAAGCCAAGGCTGAAACCGGTATGCCATCCATTATAATAGTCAACACTCAAATCGGTTACGGTTCACCAAAAGCCGGTACCTCCGGAGTTCACGGAGAACCCCTTGGTGAAGAAGGCCTCGGCAAGACCAAGGAATTCTATGGAATGTGCAAGGAGGACTGCTTCAATGTAACTGATGAAGTGGCCGGCTTCACCAGGGATTTTGTTGAGTCCGGCTTAAAAGCCGAGGAAGCCTGGAACGATATGTTCAAGAAGTACGCTGCTGAATATCCCGGCCTTGCAAAGGAATGGGAATTGTGGCAGACCGGCAATTATGAAGAGCTTCTGCTGAATGATGAGAACTATTGGAAATTTGACAGCAAGCCAAACGCTACCAGAGCTATCTCAGGAAATATTATAAATTACCTTGCGAAGAAACTTCCAAACTTTGTTGGAGGCTCTGCCGACCTCGCTCCTTCAAACAAAACCTACATGAAGGACATGGGCGATTTCTCAGCTGCCGATTACAGCGGAAGAAACCTCCACTTCGGCGTAAGAGAACATGGTATGGCTGCAATTGCAAACGCCATGGCTGTTTACGGCGGATTGAAAACGTACTGCTCAACCTTCTTCGTTTTCACAGATTACATGAAGGGCGCTATGAGATTGTCAGCTCTTATGAATGTGCCTGTAACCTATGTTATGACACATGACAGCATAGGTGTCGGAGAAGACGGACCTACTCACCAGCCTATCGAACAGCTTGCTGCTATCAGAAGCATACCAAACTTCATAGATTTCAGACCTGCTGATGCAAACGAAACAGCTGCAGGCTGGTTTACTGCTGTTACTAATCCATCCTCACCGACCTGTCTGGTATTGACAAGGCAAAACCTGCCTGTGCTTGATATCGACGGTAAAGTGGCCTTAAAGGGTGCTTATACCTTGTTGGATTCAAAGAATTCTACTCCGCAGGTTATCCTCATTGCTTCAGGTTCAGAGGTCCACGCTGCTCTGGAAGCCGGAAAACAGCTTCAGTCAGAAGGAATTGATGCAAGAGTGGTTAGTATGCCTTCAATGGAACTCTTTGAAAGACAGTCCGCTGAATACAAGGAAAGTGTATTGCCTTCCTCTGTTTGCAGCAGAGTTGCGGTAGAAGCGGCTACCTCCTTCGGCTGGCACAAATATGTAGGTTTGAAGGGCGAAGTTGTTTCCATAGACACCTTTGGCGCTTCAGGTCCTGCAGATCTTCTGTTCAAGCACTATGGTTTCACAGCTGAAAACATAGCTGCAAAAGCAAAAGCAGTTTTGGCCAAATAATTTTAGTTTAATATATAAACTTAAAAAACAGACCTGTTTGAGATTACAAACAGGTCTGTTTTTATATTGTCAATTTCCTGGTTCAACGATTTTAGCAAAAGTTATTTACCTATGACAAAAGTGCACGGTCATTTGCAAATTCCTCACCGCTTACTTTTCCGAAGCGCTGCAGCAGATCTTCCACCGTAAGCTTCTTTTTGTCCTCACCCTTGATATCCAGTATGATACGTCCTTCATGCATCATTATCAGGCGATTGCCATGTTTTATGGCATCACGCATATTGTGGGTTACCATTAACGCTGTGAGCTTATCATCTTCAATAAACCTGTCACTGAGCTGCAGCACCTTATCAGCGGTTTTAGGGTCAAGAGCTGCCGTATGCTCATCCAGGAGCAGCAGTCTGGGTTTTTTCAGCGTAGCCATCAAAAGGGTCAGGGCCTGCCGCTGTCCTCCCGAGAGCAGCCCGACTTTCGCATCCAGCCTGTTCTCCAGACCCAATTCCAAATGACTGAGTAATTCCTTATATAAGGTTCTTTCCTTGTTTTTTATTCCCCATCTCAGACCCCGGGACTGTCCCCTGCGGTACGCAAGAGCAAGATTCTCCTCAATACCCATGTTGGCAGCCGTCCCCCTCATGGGGTCCTGAAATACTCTTCCCAGCATTACTGCGCGCTTGTGCTCGGAGTATTTTGTCACATCGGTATTATCTATTACGATGGAACCCTTGTCTATGGGATATACACCTGCCACGCAATTGAGCAAGGTTGACTTGCCGGCTCCATTGCCACCTATCAGAGTGACAAAATCACCTTCTTCAAGCTGCAGGCTGACGTTGCGCAATGCAAGCTTTTCATTGACCGTTCCGGGATTAAAAACCTTATATATTCCATTAACCTGAAGCATTTACTCACCCTCCTTGATAGATATTTTAATTGGGTGAAGATATGTTTTGAATACGGGCAATGCCAATGCTATGGCCACGGTTATTGCCGTAAACAGCTTCAGATCATTTGCGGGCATACCCAATTTCAGTACAAATGCAATGATGATACGGTAGGTCATGGCACCAAGCGCCAGTGACAAAAGGCGGCTGAAAAAACTTTTCCTTCCGAAAAGCACTTCACCTATAATTACCGATGCCAGACCTATAACTATTGATCCCGTACCCATTTGAACATCTGCAAAACCCTGGCTTTGTGCAATCAATGCACCGCTGATTGCAACCAGACCGTTACTGATTACCAGCCCTATAATCTTCATCATATTGGTATTTATGCCCTGTGCCCGCACCATGTGCGGGTTGTCACCCGTGGCACGTATGGCGGAACCTATTTCGGTCCCAAAGAACCAGTATAAAATCCCCACCACCGCTGAAACGCAGATAAAGCCTAAGACTATAACAGCATCTCTCGTACTCATGCCTAATTTTGTAAACGGTGTATAAACCGTGTCCATACGCAGCAGAGCTATATTTGCCTTTCCCATGATATGCAGATTAACCGAGTAAAGAGCAATCATAGTCAGGATTCCGGACAAAAGTGCCGGTATCTTAAGTTTTGTGTGCAGCAGTCCCGTTACCAGGCCGGCAGTCAGGCCTCCCAACAGTGCCAGAGCCGTTGCCGTAAAGGGATTCACACCAAGACTTATGGCCTTGGCGGCTATGGCAGCACCCATTGCAATACTTCCCTCCACAGTCAGATCTGCAATATCCAAAATACGGTAGGTTATATATACCCCTATTGTCATAACGGCCCATAACAGACCAAGAGATATAGCCCCAAGAAATATATCCAACATTACATTCACCCATTTTCTATTTTTTCTTCAAAGTTTGTGAGTATATTATTCAACAGATTTTGATTATTTAGCCTTAATTACGTACTGTTCAAGATCTGCAGGTATTTTAAGACCTATCTCGTCAGCTACGGTTCCGTTTATTGCAAAATCAAAGTTCTTGGAACCTTCAATCGGCATTGTATCCGGCTTTGCTTCGCCTTTTAATATTTTAACCGCCATCAGTCCTGTTTGGTATCCCAGATCCCTGTAGTTTATTCCCAGGGTAGCAAGACCACCCTTGTCGACCATACCGGATTCTCCGCAGATAACAGGTATTTTAGCTTTGGTTGTGACACCGCTTACAACAGGCATGGCTGAAGCAAAGGTGTTGTCAGTGGGCACATAAATTGCATCGCACTGTGTAACTATTGACTGTGTTGCCTGCTGAACATCATTTGAGTTGGTTACCGTAGCTTCCACATATGCCAGTCCAAGCTTCTCAATAGCTTCTTTGGCAAGTTTTGCCTGCAAAATGGAGTTATCTTCGCTGGAGGTATACATTACTCCGATCTTTTTTGCTCCCGGTACCAGTTTAACCAGCAAATCAATTTGTTCCTTGATCGGATTCATATCTGTCGTACCGCTCACATTTCCGCCGGGAGCATTATTGGAAGTTACCAGCTTGGCAGATTCGAAATCCGTTACCGCTGTTGCCAGTATGGGGATCTCTGTTGTCTTTCCTGCGATGGACTGGGCTGCAGGAGTTGCTATTGCAAGCACCAGGTCTGCCTTATTGCTTACAAAACGGTCACTGATGGTAGAAAGATTGCTTTGATCACCTTGAGCATTCTGCAAATCAATTGCAATTTTTTCTCCATCCACATATCCATTGTCCTTCAAGGCTGCTATAAAGCCTTCACGTGCGCTGTCCAGCGCGCTGTGTTCCATGTACTGAACGATACCGATGTTCAGCTTTTTTGTGTCAGCTGCAGCCGTACTATTTGAACTGCTGCCTGAACTACTGCCTGAACTGCTGTTTGAGCCGCAGCCCGCTACGCCTGCCATCATGGCAACTGCCATCAATAACGCCAAACCCCTATTAATTTTTTTCATATCCGTTCCTCCGTCCTACATTTAATTAATTTATTTTTCAATCAGCTCATTTAAAGCTGTTTTGAAACATCGCCGGGATAAACTTTGCACAAACTGTTTCCTTAATAATAAAAAATCGCCTCCCGTAAAATATAATCATATCTACAGGGGCGAATTCGTATCGCGGTACCACCTTGTTTTATCGTTTGCACAATCTTTACCGGACAATATTCTGCTACTAATATTGTTCTTCCACTATAACGGGCGGATCCCGAACCCACCTACAGGGCATTTGCCTTTAAGCGGACAGCTCCCAAGATGAATTCACAGTACCTGTATCCTGCCTTCTTTCACCGGCCGAAGGCTCTCTGAAGGATTTGGTAAATCTGTTACTGGTTCTTGATCATTGCTTTTATTATGTTCTATTGTATTTTAAATTGTTTTTTTATAAATACTTTGTATGCGATATTTTACTATATACAAAAATTTATGTCAACCAGTAAATATATCTATTTTATCGCAAAAGGCATTTGTATCAATTATACTATTTTATACCAATTAATCAAATAATTTTTTTACAAATCGGAAATCTGGAATTACATTCACTTTTTAATTGTATCTCAATTATTTTTTATTATTTATTGGTATATTTTTATTGACAAACAATAATTATGGAGTTATATTACAATTGAAGATAAAATATATGGATAATAGAAAGGCGAGATGCCACTTTGTAAAATGAAATGCAACCTTTGTAATTGACAAGTGAATATTTGTAAACGAAACGCAGTTTTTGTATCCAAAAAGCCAGTTTTGAAAACTAAAAGCTA
>JAEVZU010000192.1 GCA_023392075.1 Bacillota bacterium
ATTGATGCCTTTTCATCCTTGTTTATTGCAAATATATAATCCGAGTTGTTCATACCGGCTGCAAACTGAACCGAACCGGAAACACCGCAGGTTATTATAAGCTTGGGTCTTACTGTTCTGCCGCTCAGACCGATCTGTTTTTTTGCATCAAACCAGCCGGCTTCGATCATGGGTCTGGTGCAGGCCATCTCTCCTCCCAGAAGGTCGGCCAGTTCCTTGATAAGCTTCAGATCCTCCTGTGATCTGACCCCTCTGCCTGCAACAACAAGAACATCGGCGTTTTCTATGAGATTTTCCTTTGGCTTTTCAACAACCCCCAGGACATCTATTTTGGATTCCAAATACTCCTTGGAAACCATGCAGTTTGTGATCTTGCCTGCCGGATCTGCTTTTCTTTCAGGGGAATTCATAACCTTGTAACGGACAGTGGCCATCTGAGGTCTTGCATTTGGGGTCATGATCTCTGCCATGATGTTTCCGCCGAAAGCGGGCCTTATCTGAACAAGATCAGTGTTTTCCCTGATATCCAGGATGGTGCAGTCGGCTGTAAGTCCTGTTCTGAACCTGGCAGCTACTCTGGGGGCAAGCTGTCTCCCGACGCTGGTTGCACCTACCAGGATGGAGGAAGGCTTTATTTTGTGTATAAAGTCTTCAAACACTGCGGTATAGGCATCTATTTTAAAATGATCCAATTCTTCATAGTCATAAACATATACTTCGTCAACTCCGTAATGAAGCAGTTCGGCCGCACTGTCTCCGATTCTATTACCCATAAATACGCAGTAAACCTTGTGGTTTACCTTATCTGCCAGTTCTCTGGCTTTTCCGATCAATTCGTAGGTTACGGGGTGGATATCCCCGTTAACATGATCCACATAGACCGCTATACCGTTCCAGGCGGATTTGTCTATACCGGCCTGCTCTTCCTTCAACAGCTCGGCAGCGCCTGCCGGTCCTTTTTTTACACAGAGTCCGCACATTTTACATGCACTGTTTACCTCAACCCTGCCATTATTGTTCTCCAGGGCACTGAAGGGGCAAACGGAAATAAATTCTTCAATATTTGTTATTTTATCTTGATGGATTATTAATTTTGACATGGTTTGCCTCCTAAACAAATTTCAATTCTTTGATTTTGTTGAATAATTTCTCGGGAATATCCTCAGTGGTATCATTCCAGAGCTCACGGTGATTGTTGGCCTCGGGGGGGAATATTCTTTGCACCTGTGTGGGAGAACCGTTTAAGCCGTATTTTTTTTCATCCTGATCCCCCAGATCATTAAATGAAATGATTTTTATTTCCCGGTTTTTTGTCTCCATCTTTTTGACGTAGGAGGGGAGCCGCGGCTGGTAGATATCCTTATCTACCGTCAGAAGGCAGGGGTAGGGTACCTTGGCGATTTCAACGGTATTTGCCATATCCATTTCAACCATAATGTTGTTGTCTCCTATTTCAATTAATTTTTTAACATTGGATATGCTGGGTATATTCAAGTATTCGGCCATTTCCGGACCTACCTGGGCTGTATCGCCGTCAGTGGTCTGTTTGCCGCACAGTATCAGCTCAAATTGTCCGAGCTGTGACACTCCCTGAGAGAGAGTATAGCTGGTGGCAAGTACATCGGAACCCCCGAACTTTCTGTCAGAAAGAAGTATACCTTCATCGGCGCCCATTGCAAAAGACTCCATTATTATCTGCTTTGCCTGGGGAGGTCCCATACTTATAACCGTAACTGAGCCGCCGTGAGCTTCCTTTAATTTTAAAGCTGTTTCAAGTGCATATAGATCATAGGGATTCATTTTTGAATCCACTCCGTCTCTTTTTAAAACTCCGGTGACCGGATCAACCTCAACTTTATTGGTACCCGGTACCTGTTTTATACAAACCCAAATATTCATATTGACCTCCTAAGCCATGCTATGGCTTTGAGCCGCAATAGCGGCCACAAAATTTAATGAGATTTGTTCCTTCCAATATCCGCTGTAAGGCGAATATTGGAGGTTGATTGTCCATGCGGCATATTAATAGTATTTAAAACTTGTGGTTTTAGCTGTTACAGAATACTAGAAACCGAATATTGAACTGCAGAAATAGCTTATTAATCCCAAAATGATTACATATACCGCACAAACCTTTATGGTGCTTCCGAGAATCTTACCTTCACTGCCTGCCAGGCCTGTAGCTGCAACCGCTATGGCGATACTCTGGGGAGAGATCATTTTTCCTGCCGTAGCTCCGCCTGTGTTTATGGCAGCTATCCAGTAGGGATTGGCTCCGGCTGCCTTTGCAGCCTCGGACTGGAGATTGCCGAACAATACATTTGCTGATGTATCACTGCCGGTTACAAATGTTCCCAGGGCCCCTATAAGAGGTGCGACCAGCGGATAAAACGAACCGGTGATCATAACCAGCACGGTGGCTATTGAGTTTATCATTCCGCTGTAACCCATTACTTTGGCCAGAGCAATGATGGAGACTATTGTAACAGTGGATTTAATCAACTGTTTAACTGTTTTTAAAAGTATGCCTGTTATTGTTTTTAACTTTACACCCTGGATAATACCGCCGATATAAGTTGCTATAATAATCAGTGTTCCGGGTGCTGCCAGCCAGGAGAAGGTATAAGGTTTTGCCCCTTCGCCGGTAAATATTTGAACCGATGTCTTAACTGCCGACAATGCCTCATTTACCGGAGGAATCAGTGTTGAAGAGCACAGGATGAAGAGGAATACCAGTATGAATGGCAGCCAGGCCATCAAGCCCTGTTTCAGGGTTATCTTTTCCTGTTTCGCTGTTGCAGCTGCTTGTATCTGATATTCTTTGGGTACCTGTGCCTTGCCTTTAAAAAGTTTGGCAGCTATTACCGTACATATCATTGAACAAACCGCACCTACAACTGCCGGAAGTTCAGGTCCAAGATATTTTGCTATGAGAAGCTGGGGTACTGCGAAGGAGATACCCGATGCCAATGTGATGCCGAAGATTCCTTTAACGGCTTTAAAGGATTTGCCTGTGAGCATAACCAGTGCGAAGGGAAGCAGCATAACCAGCGGCAAAAGCTGAATTCCTACGGCATAGGACAACTGGGATACATCAAGGCCGGTTACTTTGGCCAATGTAACTACCGGGATACCTATGGCACCGAAAGCCGTAGGAGTTGTATTTGATATGAGGCAGATCACTGCGGCAAAAAGAGGGTTGAAACCCAGTGCGACAAGTATTCCCGCCGGTATGGCAACTGCTGTTCCGAAGCCGGCTATAGCCTCAAGAAAACCGCCGAAGCCCCAGGCCAGAATAAGTACCAGTATTCTTTTATCAGTGGTGACACCTGTTATCATTCTTTTTATTACATCCATGCCTCCGGTATGGAGAGACAGATTATAAGTAAATACTGCTGCTATGATAACAAGAGTTATTGGCCATATTGCCAGGGCCACACCCTCCAGACCTGCTGTAAGAGTGTCCAGCAGATTGAGTTTCCATACAAATACTGCAAGAGCCGCCGTCAAGCCGAAGGCGATGGGACATGCCTTATAGCCCGGCCACTTAAGTACACCCAGTGAAACAATAAGCCACAGTATTGGTAAAAGAGCTAATACAAATAAAACAGCGATATTCATGGCTTCTCTCCTTTGATAATTAGTATTGGTTATCTTTGAGTAAAGTCAATTACTATGGGCTGAAAGCCAGCTTAAAAGCAATATTTGTCTGGAAGGCAAAGGCTTTCAATTGTAATTGAGCTTGGTAACATAATGAAGTGCTGCAAATTGGTATGACCAATTTGAGTAAAAAAAATTAACAAATGAATTCAAGTGTCTTGTGCATTTTATACATATTGGTCATACCAATTTGCATCTTTATATTACATTATCACTAAAGCGATGTAAACAATAGTTATTTATTTAACTAATGAATTTAGATTCACCTGTATATTTCTGGCATAAAAAAAGACCTCAAAGAGGTCAAAAATGTTTGAAAATCAATTGTGTTTAATGTATTCGGCAATGATGTCAAAATGCTGCATAATGGCTTCGTGAGTGGATTTCGGGTCTCTGTCCTTTAGGGAATAGACAATTCTTTCATGAATATTTTGGAGTCTCGACACATTGTTTTTGTTGGATAGAATTTCCTTGCGTCTATCCTTGATATATATGTTTATCAGTTCCTCCAGAATCTTGAGTATCTGTATGATAATGCTATTGTGCGAAGCTGCGGCAATTGTGTAGTGGAGTTCACTGTCCAGTGCGACATTTTTGTTTTCGTCCTCTGTTACAGACATTTCTCTGACTATTTCCTCAAGCCTTTTTATTTGTTCATCGGTTATATTTTCAACAGCCAACAGAGCAGCCTTTGTTTCGAGAGCTTCTCTCAATTCACTTATCTGCAGGCTGTTGAACTGCTGCAGTAAAAACATCATGGACATTGACTCTGTGAGACTCTTTGTATAATTTCCGGTAATAAAGTTTCCCGAGCCCTGGATGCTTTCAATTACACCAAGTATTTCAAGTGTCCGTAAAGCCTCTCTGATAGATGTACGGCTTACTCCGAACTGCCTGGCCAGATCCCTTTCAGGCGGGAGCTTGTCCCCGGAGGAGAGTTTTCCGGTGATCAGGTCGGTTTTTATAGAGTCAATTATTGATTCATAGGTTCTTTTTGAAGAATCATGTTTTTCCACGTTTATCACCATTTCCACAGTTTATGAATTACAGTAACAATATTATCCTATCATCAGTAGGAGCTAAAAACAACCTGCTGAAAAATAAATGAACAGGGTGTGTTGAATTAACTTTGATATTGTGTTATTTTCAGTGTAACAGGTAATGCGGAATATTTTTAGAGAGGTATAACCAAATGAAAAACATATTTATTTACAGTACTGTGATAGGGCGTATCGGAATTGCAGAAAAAGATGGGTACATAACAAATGTTTTTTTTGAAGGGGAATTGTCGAAAATTAATTTACCAGGCACTGAAGGCAAAATAAATAATACAGCTGCGGCAGCATTCAAGGGAGAGGACTACACAGTCAGGGAAACAGAAATCATAAAGGAAGCCCGGCAGCAGCTGGAAGAATATTTTTCCGGTAGAAGGAAGGTTTTTTCAATATCTCTGGCTCCGCAGGGAACCGATTTTATGAAAAATGTATGGCAATGTCTATGTGAGATTCCTTTTGGAGAAACAAGAAGCTACAAGGATATAGCCGCAGCGGCAGGTAATCCCAAGGCTTCAAGGGCAGTGGGGCTGGCCAATAACCGAAATCCCATCCCTCTGTTTATCCCCTGCCACAGGGTTATAGGCTCAAACGGAAAGCTTACAGGCTACAGAGGCGGTTTGGAAACCAAACATCAACTGCTGGAGCTTGAACAAAACCATGCGGATATTTAAATATGGACAAAAGGAAATCGATTACCTCAGAAAAAAAGATAAAAAGCTTGGTGCGGCAATTGACAGAATAGGCAGGATTGAACGTGAAGTAATACCTGATTTGTTTGCGGCACTGGTGAACAGTATCGTGGGTCAGCAGATATCTGCAAAGGCTGCTGAAACGGTGTGGAACAGGGTAACCCAAAAACTTGGTGAGATTACACCGGAAACCATAGCTGAGGTATCAGCCGACCGGATACAGCAATGCGGATTGTCACACCGGAAAGTACAGTATATAAAAGGTATCGGTCAGGCGGTACTGGACGGGAAAATTGATCTTGAACAGCTTCAAAGGAGTGAAGATGCCCAGGTGATTTCCTGTCTTTCCTCTCTTAACGGAATAGGGAAGTGGACTGCCGAGATGCTTTTGATATTTTCCATGGAAAGGCCTGATGTGGTCAGCTGGGGCGA
>JAEVZU010000231.1 GCA_023392075.1 Bacillota bacterium
GGCGGCCTATCGCACGAAAAGTCAGTGAAAAGCTGGGTATCCAATATTACGACAGGGACATTGTAGAACTGACTGCAAAGAATCTCAATCTTCCGGTTTCAACAATCAGCGATGCTGAAGAAAGTGCGAAATCAGCGTTTTTCAATATGAATTACCCGCTGGGCATGGGTACGACGGGGATTCAGGATTCCATCTTTGCCGCCCAGCGAAAGATAATAGTCAACCTTGCCGAGAAGGAATCCTGCATTATAGTGGGGCGGTGTGCAGACCATATTTTAAGGGACTGCAAAAACATCATAAACATATTCATTTATGCCCCGTACGAGGCAAGACTTATAAATTGTGTTGAAAGGCTGGATATGCGGCTTGACGAAGCCAAGAGAATGATCGCTTCGGTTGATAAAGCCAGAGAATCCTATCACAGACACTACTGCGGATATTCCATGTCAGACAAGGACTACAAGCACGTAATGCTGGATTCCAGCCTGTTGGGTGTAGACGGGACCTGTGATATACTTACCGATATAATTAAAAAAAGATTCAATCTTTAATAACGGATTGTAAGCAGTAAAAGTGAACGGCAATGGAGCTTTTCTTTGGAAGAGCTCTGTTGCCGTTTTTTTGTTATTGCCTTGTTCTGAAAAATATTTCATTACAGTTTTGTGGCCGCTATGCGGCTCATGGGGGTTAATATGGTAATGCTTGAAGTAAAAAATCTTTCAAAATGTTTCAATGATCTGGAAGTACTCCGGGATGTCAATATCTCCATAAAAAAGGGAGAGGTTGTAGTTGTTATCGGGCCGTCAGGTTCAGGCAAAAGTACACTGCTGCGCTGTATCAATCTTTTGGAGCAGCCCACCGGCGGTGAGATTCTATATATGGGACAGAACATTATACAGCTGGGAAAGAAGGTTACCGACTATAGAAAGCACGTTGGAATGGTTTTTCAGAGATTTAATCTATTTCCGTTGAAAACTTCCCTGGAAAATGTGATGTACGCTCCGGTCAAGCTGAACAAGCTCCAGCCTAAGGACGCAAAGGATCAGGCAATGGAGATGCTCTGCAAAGTCGGTCTGGAAAGCAAGGCAAATGTTTATCCCCTTGCCCTTTCGGGAGGACAGCAGCAGCGTGTGGCCATAGCCAGGGCCTTGGCTATGCAGCCTGATATTATGCTGTTTGATGAACCTACATCGGCACTGGACCCCGAATTGGTGGGAGATGTGCTCGAGGTCATGAAGCAGCTGGCAAAAGAGGGAATGACCATGATGGTGGTTACACATGAAATGGGGTTTGCAAAAGATGTAGCCGACCGCGTGATCTTTATGGACGGGGGATATGTTATTGAAGAGGACACACCTTCAGAAATCTTCACAAAACCTAAAAACGACAGAACCAGGGCCTTTCTGGCCCGGGTACTGTGACAGGAGGTGAATTTCAATGGAAATACATTTCATGAAAGCTCTGAACACCCTGGGACCTGATCTTCTGAGGGGTATAGGAATAGTAATATATATCACCCTTGCCGGTTTTATATGCGCGCTGGCCGTAGCTTTGCTGATTGCCATAGGAAGGCTTTCAAAACGTAAGGTTCTGGAACGGATATTAGGCATATTCATAGAGTTGGTCCGCGGTACGCCGCTTCTTGTTCAGTTTTTTTATATTTATTATGTTGTGCCCATGCTGATTAACGGCATTACCGGATTGCTGGGGTATGACACCAACCTTCAGCTTCAGGCTGCAACCTGTGGTATTATCGGTTTTGCAATAAATTATGGTTGTTATATGTCCGAGGTCATCAGATCTGCAATAATGGCTATAGACCCCGGACAACGGGAAGCCGGCCTGGCACTCGGTTTTAGTGAAAATCAGGTGCTTTTCCACTTTATCATACCGCCGGCGCTCCGGAATTCCATTCCGGTGTTCGGAAACTACCTGGTCATGCTGATCAAGGACACCTCACTGCTGGCTATGATTTCAGTGCAGGAACTGCTTTTGAGGACAAAAACCTTTGCATCGCAGACATTTCTGACCGTTGAAGCCTATACCATCCTTGCCCTTGTATACCTGGTAATCAGTATTCCGCTTTCACAGCTGAGCAGGATAGTTGAACGAAGACTTAAACAGATACGCTGACATACCCCAATTTTTAATATAGCAAAATAAACAATAAACAATCATATCAAAAAGAAAGAAGGGAATTTTATGAAAAAAGTAAAACTTGAACGATTAATTGCTGCAAGTCTGTCATTGTTAATGATATTTACACTTTTAACAGGCTGCGGCAGCACTCCGGGCAGTGGGGCAGACACAACAAAAGCAGTTTCGACGGCTTCGGCAGCAGCAGTAAGTTCTCCAGCTTCTTCGGGTGAGTCCGAAGTGCTTAAGAAAATCAAGGAAAAAGGTTATATACTCATCGGTTCCTCCAACGATGCTCCTTTTTCCTATAAGGATGTAAACACCGGTAAGCTTGAGGGTATTGATATAGAAATTCTTCGTGAAATATGCAGCCGTCTGGGTATTCCGGATATTCAAATGAAGGTTATTGATTTTTCAAACCTGCTGGTTGAGCTGAACAATAACAGCATAGATATGGTTGTGGATGCCATGTATGTCAAGGAGGAACGTTTGCAGATAGCTGCATTTACCGATAAATGGTATCAGGAGGGTGAGGCCGTGGTTATTCCTGCCGATTCAAAAATTGCCGGCAAGGAAGACCTGAAGGGGAAAACCATTGGCGCTCAGCCGGGTACAACTTTCTACGAAACAGCCAAGAAATGGCTTGATGAAGGCAAGATCGGCAAGCTGGAGGCCTATGACAATCAGGCAACCCTGATGACAGCTGTAAATATGGGTAAGGTGGACGGTGTTGTAACAGACGGTATAGTAGCAGGGTATACTCTTTCGGCCGACAGTTCTCTGAAGCTGAAACTTCTGTCGCCTTACGAAGCCGAAGCAAGCGGACAGATAGGTGCTGCGGTACGTTTCAAGGACAAGGACTTCCTGGCCGAGGTAAACAAGGCTCTAAATGGAATGAAGGAAGATGGAACACTTATGAAAATATTGGAGAAATACGGTCTGACCAAAGATTATTTTGTTGGTGTTGAAGATGGATTGACAAAAAACGTTAAGTAATTACTATTTGGGGGGATATATATGCTGGAGTTTCAGTATAATCTGCCGGTCAATCTTGTTTTCGGCCGGGGAAAATCGGATACAATCGGGAAAATAGCAGCTGATCTTGGAAAACGTGTTTTAATTGTCACCGGGGGCAGCAGTACAAAACGCTCGGGCTTATTGTCCAAAACCGTTTCAAAATTGGTTGAAAGCGGTGTTGCATTTGTAATCTATGACAGGGTTACACCAAATCCTGTAACTACAACCGTATATGAGGGAGCAGAAATTGCAGCGGCCGAAAAATGTGATGCCGTAATAGCTCTTGGAGGCGGAAGCAGCCTGGATGCAGGAAAGGCAATTGCTTTTCAGGCCGTGAACGGCGGTGATATCAGTGACTATATTTTCGGAAGGAAATCCAGCGACAAAGCCCTTCCCGTACTTGCTGTACCGACAACCTGCGGAACAGGAAGTGAAGGAAACGGATTCGCCGTCATAACCAATCCCGATACTCTGGATAAAAAGTCACTGCGCTGCAAGGCAATAGTACCGGTCTGCTCTATAATCGATCCGTTGCTGATGACTACCATGCCAAAATCAACACTGGCTGCGGTGGGATTTGATGCATTATGTCACAATATTGACGCCTATATATCCTCAATATCCCAGCCATTAACAGAAATAAAGGCATTGGAAGGCGTCCGGCTGGCTGCCGGGAGCCTCCGGAAGGTGTATGCGGATCCTTCGGATCTGGACAGCTGGGACCGACTTTGTCTTGCAAGCACTCTTGGAGGCATGGTTATCAATACTGCCGGAGTGACGGTGCTGCATGGAATGGAACATCCTGTCAG
The DNA here is from genome assembly GCA_023392075.1 of Bacillota bacterium. Taxonomy (GTDB): domain Bacteria; phylum Bacillota; class Clostridia; order Acetivibrionales; family DSM-1351; genus Ruminiclostridium. The sequence continues at coordinate 3,963 of JAEVZU010000231.1, forward strand.
CGGTCTGAAGGATATTGTGCACGGAATAGGGCTTGCTGCGCTGGCACCTGCCGTATATGCAGAATCCATCTGCGGGCTGCCGGAGAAATTTTCCATATTGTCAAAAATTTTAGGCGGCAAAGATGAAAACGACTTTGTGCCAGCAATCCGGGAATTGATTGATGAGCTGAATTTGACTGCTACCCTGGGGGAGCAGGGAATTAAAGCTTCAGATGTGGACTGGCTGGCCGAAAACTGCCTGAAGGTATCTGCTCCCAGTATTGCCAACCATCCTGTCATATTTGGTCTTGAGGATATAAAAAGGATATATTTGAAAGCTTTATAAATATAATTTACATTATTTAGATAAAACATGTTAAGGGGGACGGATTATGCTTAAAGATGCTTTACCAAAAATAAACACACCTTTGCCCGGGCCGAAAGCCAGGGCCATAATAGAAAGAAGGGCCGAAGCCATGCCCGGCGCAATCAAATGTTCCTATCCCTGTGTGATCAGCAGGGGAGAGGGTGCGATGCTTGAAGATGTTGACGGAAATGTTTTTCTTGACTGGGTGGGAGGAGTCGGGGTATTGAATATCGGATACAGTCATCCCGAAGTGATTGCCGCCGTAAAAGACCAGTCGGAAAAGTTTTTTCACGCAATGATGAATATAGTCACCCATGAGGGCTATATAAAACTTGCTGAAAAAATGAATCAAATTGTTCCTGTAAAAAATAAAATACGTAAGACAATGTTCGCCAATTCCGGAGCAGAAGCAATAGAAAATGCAGTCAAAATTGCAAAATCATTTACAGGGAGACCCAATATCATAGTTTTTTCAGGTGCTTTCCACGGCAGAACCCTGCTTGCGTCCACAATGACTGCAAAAAAGGCCTATGCATACGGTATCGGTCCGCTGCCGGACGGCGTATACCGTGCGGAATTTCCCTATTTGTACCGCGGCCCCAGGGAGTATACCGAAGCAGAAGCTATGGAATATTATATTGAAAAGCTTAAGAAGGTATTCGATGAGGCATCTCCGGCGGAATATACAGCTGCAGTCGTAGTAGAGCCTGTACAGGGAGAGGGGGGCTTCATTCCCGCTCCAATGGAATGGGTAAAGGCTGTCCGGAAGATCTGTGACGATAACGGTATATTGCTGATTGCCGACGAGGTTCAGACAGGCTTTGCACGGTCGGGAAAAATGTTCGTTTCAAACTACTGGGAGGAGGCAGGCTGTGCACCTGATATTATAGCAGCTGCAAAGTCCATCGCAGGAGGGATTCCGTTAAGTGCCGTGACAGCCGGAGCCCACATAATTGACGGTGTAAAAAGCGGTATAATAGGGGGGACTTTCGGCGGTAATGCGCTGGCTTGTGCTTCAGCATTGAAAGTAATAGAAATTATGGAACGCGAGAACTTATGCGCACGCTCTCTGGAAATTGCAAAAAAATGCAGGGAGGAATTCGGCAAATGGATGGAGAAATACCAGGAAGTGGGAGATGTGCGCGGTATTGGCTGCATGATGGGTATTGAGTTTGTCACCGATAAAAAAAGCAAAACTCCCAATCCGGGGTTGGTATCTCAAATTGTTTCCCGTGCAGCTCAAAACGGTTTGATAATAGAAAGTGCTGGTGCATATTCCAATGTTATCAGGTTCCTGTGTCCTTTGGTTGTTACCGACGGGCAGCTTGACTGCGGCCTGAAGATACTGGAATCTGCAATTGCGGCATGCAGATAAATTTCACACCAATTATGTCCAGTTAAGGGATTGTAGCAAAACTAACACAATTGAAATATATATGGAAAATTATAATAGTGCTCCCATACTAACTTCAATAAATGGATTGCTCACAAAGTAAATGGCTGAAATTTGCAAGGTTCACCACAATTTCAGCCATTTACTTTTAATTTACGAACTTTTACTCTGCTCTGGAATACCTGGACGGAGGCATACCATACTTCTTTTTAAACATTTTTGAAAAGTTATAGATGTCGTCATATCCTGTACTCCTGGCAGCCTCGCTCACCGAATAGCCGTACTTTGCAAGCAGTACCGCCGCTTTTTCAAGTCTGTAGTTGACCAGAAAATTCTGCGGTGTATCACCAAGGTTCCTGAAAAACACCCTGCAAAGGTAGCGCCTGTCAATACCAAGCATGTTTGCAATACTCTCAACAGATATCCGGTTTGCGTAATTTGCCATTATATAGTCCTTTGCTCTCTCCGAATAAAGACTTCCGCTGCTTCCCTTCAAATCAGGACGGTATTCGGCCTGAAGATTTGAAAACAATTCAAAAATTTTACCGCATAAAAATATTTCAGCAGAATAATGAAGATTGATGGTTTCCTTCATGCTTAAAAATATATTGCGCAGGGACGGTGCGCATAATGTGCAATTATCCTTTGAAAAGCCGCTGTCCTCAAGCAGGCCTGGAACCAAACATCCGTTAAAGCCAATCCAGATATATTCCCAGGGATCGTTAGCGTCGGCTTTATAAAAGGTAATCTCATAGGGGCGTATCAAAAACATACTTCCCTTGGATAAGGTATAGGTTTTGCCGTTTCTCTGGAAGATACCATGCCCCGACACAATATAGTGGATAAGGTAACAATCCCGTGATGCAGGTCCGAAGGGATGGCCGCTTTCGCAGTTTTCCCAGCCGCATAACAGGGGATTTATTTCTGTAAAGCCTTTATTTAAAAGTGAAACATTGTGCATCATAAAATATCCTCCGGCGCAAATCAACAATTTTGCATTTCCTTGAGGTTACATTATAACAAATTATAGTTACATTATTCAATTTAACTTTTATATTTATATGCTATTCTATACATATAAAAATCTTGATTTGCGAGTATATATTGGAGGTTGACGATATGGTCAAAATAACATTTATGGGTGCCGGAAGTACCGTTTTTGCCAAAAGTGTATTGGGGGACAGTATGTGCACCGAGGCTTTGAAAGACAGCGAAATATGTTTGTATGACATAGCCGGGGACAGGCTGGAGGAATCCCGGATAATGCTTGAAGCCATTAATAACAACGTTAACGGCGGAAGAGCGAGGATCAGGACTTATTTGGGTACTGAAAACAGAAAGGATGCACTCCGAAGTGCGGACTTTGTTGTAAATGCCATACAGGTGGGAGGGTATGACCCTTGCACAATAATTGATTTTGAAATACCAAAGAAATACGGCTTAAGGCAGACAATAGCCGATACCCTTGGAATAGGGGGAATAATGAGGGCTCTCAGAACCATCCCGGTTCTTGAGGAATTTGCGCATGATATCGAAGAAGTTTGCCCGGATGCGTGGTTCCTGAACTATACAAATCCCATGGCCATGCTGACCGGTTACATGCTAAGGTACACAGGTGTGAAAACCGTAGGACTGTGCCACAGTGTGCAGGTTTGCTCAGAAGGGCTTCTGAAGGAACTGGGCATGGAAGACAAGCTGGAGGGCAGAAGGGAATTGATAGCCGGAATAAATCATATGGGCTGGCTGCTGAAAATAACCGACAAGGCCGGAAATGACCTGTATCCTGAAATTCGTAAACGTGCTGCTGAAAAGAATAAAAATGAAAAGCATAAGGATATGACCCGTTATGAATATATAAACAGGCTTAGATATTATTGTACTGAATCAAGTGAACATAATTCCGAGTACAATCCGTTCTTTATCAAGTCAAAATACCCTGAATTGATTGAACGGTATAATATTCCGCTGGATGAGTACCCAAGAAGATGTATAAACCAGATTTCCAACTGGAAGAAGCAAAGGGATGAATTGATGAACGACCCGTCATTATCCCATACAAGGACATTGGAATATGCATCCTACATAATGGAGGCCATTGTAACCAATACACCTTTCAAGATCGGAGGGAATGTGCTGAACAAGGGAGGACTGATAGAAAACCTGCCATCCGATGCCTGTGTTGAGGTACCCTGTCTGGTTGACGGTATGGGTGTTAACCCTTGCCAGGTTGGGAGATTGCCTGTGCAACTGGCTGCAATGAATATGACCAACATAAATGTTCAGCTGACAACTATCGAGGCTGCCGTTACAAAAAAGAAAGAACATGTTTATCATGCTGCAATGCTGGATCCGCACACAGCCGCGGAGCTTTCAATTGACGAAATAGTTAACATGGTAGACGATTTAATAGATGCTCACGGAACGTGGCTGCCAAAGTTCAAATAATCCAGGTTTTCCATAGTAATAAAAAAAATAATATAAGAGGTTATTTGCATAACTGTTTTCATGGCTATGCGAATAGTCTCTTTTTCCGTCAGAGGGATAGTATAGTATTGTGTTAAATTATTTTTGATTGTAATATTTACCGGTGATATTTATAATTTATATGTATATAAGTTAACTATAATAATTTACGGAGGTTTTACATGTTGCAGCAGGATACGTATAACACACAAAGAGTTCATAAAGTTAATGTCATAGTTACGGTTTTAGTTGTTGTTCTGATGACTGTTCAGTCCATGATTACACAGGGGCTGAATCACGGTATGAAAGTTGGGATTGAGGGTTCGCTTGTAATAATATTGACAATTGTCAATTTTTTTCTGCCTGTAAATAAATACATAAAAGGCTTGCTTTTCGGTCTTATTCCGGGGATAGTGATTTCCGTTCTTTTTTGCATTGATAATTATGCACTGAATAAGCATTACATACTTGTAACATCAGTGGCAATGATTACATTGTACTTCAAAAAGGAAATCATTATGGTTTATGGCATAATACTTGACATTATGCTGGTTGCGGTTTTTCTTATCAAGCCTGAAAATCTGGTGGGCCCGGGAGGCGGAACCGGGGAGTTCGTCTCTTCGCTGGTAGTGCTCAATGGAACGGTTGTGCTGCTGTACTTCCTGAGCAAATGGGGGAGAGACCTTATAAATGAAACATATCAGAGAGAGCTTCAAGCTAAGGAACTGCTTGAAAAACTGAAGGCAACTTTTGTAAAGGTAGATGGCAGTACAAATGTCCTTGAGGAAAAGATCGCAAGGTTCAATACAAACATAGACACTATAAGTGAAGGGAGCCGGAATATAACGGAATCCATGCAGGAGATGGCCGGTGCCATACAGCTGGAAGCTACAAGTGCTCACAGGATTAACGATACAATGGCTCAGTCTCTTGGGGTGGTACGTGAAACACAGGAGGTTTCAACCAGTATATCCGAAAATACAACTCAAATGAGTCATAAGGTTGAGGATGGCCATAGTAAAATTGAGCATGTGAATACTCAGATGGATATAATTGAAAACGCAATAGGTACAGCTGCGGTCACTGTTTCGGAACTTCAGGGCAATATGGAAAAGGTAAACGGTCTCCTTGAAGGAATAACCCAGATTGCCGAACAAACCAATCTTCTGGCACTTAATGCAGCAATAGAGTCAGCCCGCGCAGGGGAACAGGGAAAAGGCTTTGCAGTTGTTGCGGATGAGGTAAGAAAACTTGCGGAACAGAGTGCACATATTGTTAAGGACATAGCTAAAGTAACTTCAGAAATCTCCGGTAAATCACAGGAAGCATATGAAAAGGTCAGCCAGGGAGAGAACGCAACAAAAGAAGGGAAAGAGCTTGTAGCGGACATAGCGTTGTATTTCAGGGAAATCAGAGAAGTATTTGAGAATACAGGTATTAAATTTGAGCTGGAAGTTCAAAAAATTCAATCCATATCGGAAAAATTTACGGAGGTGCAGCAGCAGATCGAGAATATTGCCAGCATATCGGAACAAAATGCGGCTGCTACCGAAGAAGTGCTTGCAACCGTTGAGAATGAAAACAGTGAGATAATACAGGTCAGCAGTATAGTAAAGGACATATATAAATTAAGCAGTGACCTGAGGGAGCTTGTAAAGAATGAACAAAGCATGATTTAGAATTCCATAGCTTTTTGATTATGGCAGGGGAGTATTTCAATTGTTTAACTTTTGAGATATTCCCTTTTTGTCTATAATAAACTTGACAAAAAGTCCGGAGAATTACATAATATATCTAAAAGATATAATACCCTCTATTGACAATGTATAACGTATTGTACATTGTCAATAGAGGGTAGGGAAGTTTAATATGAAGAAAAAGACAAAATATGTTATACTCGGGTTGCTCAGGGACGAAAACCTGACCGGCTATGAAATTAAAAAGGTTATTGACAGCCGGATGTCATTTTTTTGGCAGGAAAGCTACGGACAAATATATCCGGAACTTAATGCCCTCGCAGCAGACGGTTTTATCTCCGAGGCCGCCGGACAGCCGCCTCAGGAAAAAGAGGGACGTGTCAGAATCAAGTACCGGATAACTGAAAAGGGATTGGACGAATTCAATCATTGGATGAAGGAAAGCAATGAAAAAGACACGGTGCGGAGTGAAGCCCTGTTAAAATTTTTTCTTGCCTCAAGTAATAATACCGACGCAATTAAGCGGCATTTGAAAGATTTTCGTGAGAACAGTGAAGAGTTGCTGAACCTGTATTTATGCTTTGAAGGTCAGCTTAAAGAATATAAGGATATGCACGATAATCACAAGTATTTGCTGGAGGTGCTTTCACTGGGAATAATGCAGCAGAAACTGTATTTTTCATGGAGCAGCAATTACCTTGGCAAACTTGAAAAGGAGGAGACTGAATGAAATATGCGCTGGGATTTTCCTGGATGGGATTTATTGCAATCATGCTTGTAATGCTGCCCAATATATTTTATTTTTTGTTTCCTCCGGTCAATACTCCGGATATGCCCCATGACCGCGGGCATATTATAAATATTATGGAAAATATAAGCCGGATAATTTTTATAGTATTATTGATTTTCATGGTTAATGGCCGGAAAGTGGAGACTATAAGCCCATATACGGCTGTTATGCTGGTTTTGCTGCTATTATACTACTGGCTCTGGAGCCGCTATTTTACCGGAGGAAGAAACTACTCGCTGTTAAATGAAAAATTATTATTTATTCCTGTGCCCATGGCAGTGTTTCCGGCACTATACTTCATTGCAGCCGCACTGTGGCTGGGCAACATCCCTGCTGCCGCTGCTGCAGCCATATTTGGAATTGCACATGTTATCAATACGTATATTACGTTTCGCTGATTATTTAAGGAGGATATTTTATGAAAGCGCTGATCGTTTATTATTCCCTGGAAGGAAATACAGACCTTGTTGCACGAAAAATAGCAGAGAAAATTGGTGCTGATGTCATCCGGTTAGTGCCTGAAAAGGAAATCCCCACCGGGAATGTAAAAAAGTTTATTTGGGGAGGGAAAAGTGCTGTATTTGGAGAAAGGCCCAAATTGACAAATGAAAAAATACCGGTGGATGAATATGATACCGTAATTCTGGGAACTCCGGTATGGGCCGGTACGTTTACACCTTCACTTATGACTTTTTTTTCCCAGGTCAAATTTACGGGAAAGGACGTATATTTATTTGCTTGTCACGCCGGGGGAGGAGCTGTTGCAGAAAAATGCTTTGCAAAAATGGGAAAATATCTTGATGGCAACACAATCAGGCATACCATTGATTTTACTGATCCTGCAAAGGGGCAGGATAGTAATGTTGCTGAGAAAATAGATGCATTTTGCGAAATAATTATGAAAAATGAAACAGCGGTGTGCAAACTGGATCATGGCAGCTATTGACCGGTTTTTGCCTCCTGTAATAATACTGTTGTTTGTGCGGCCTCCTGTCCGTTGATAAGTAATACTATCCTGTGTATTCCGGGATAGTGACGCCTTGTGGTAAGTTCGGCAAAGCTGTGGGTACGTGTTCCGGACAAATGTGCTTTACCTGATACGGTTTTGTCCGACAGCAGGAAAAGTTTCCGGGATGGTCTGCCGTTTGATTTTATGAAGTCAATCCCGTATTCCAGACGAACATGGACTTTTGTATCCCGGTTCATATCCAGTAAATAGTTCAGTTCACAACTGTCACCGATGTTAAGCCGGTCCGGCTCAGCTGTGAGGACTGCATTTCCATACAGAGGCTTCCTTTTTGAAGCTTTTGTATACCCAAAAAGCGCCAGTGCCTCAGGGTGGGCATTCCTGACCAGGGTACGGCAGCCCTGCCGGAGAATCCAGTCTGTCTCCGGACTGGTTCCTATCCATTTCCTTGCCGTTTGCAAAACTGCATCAGGATTATCTTTGGCTATATCATTAAGATTATTGGCAACACTCTTTCGTACATAAAGCGAGGAATCTGCTTTCAGCTGTTCCAGTACCTTGAATACAGGCGAGGGGTCTTTTTTAAACATGGGCAGTGCAGTACCCCAGGGCAGGCGCGGGCGGCAGCCCTCGCTGGAAAACCGTCTGACATGCTCGCTGGGGTGAGAAGACCAGCGGAGCATGTATTCCATAACACGTTCAGGTTCCCTGAGCATAAACGGACGGATTGCAAACTCGGAAGATGAACGCTGTGTAAAACGTTCCAAAGCATACATGGAAAGCTCCCAATGCTGCTCACTTTGTCCGAAGGCAGCAACAAAATCAGGAAAGAACAGGTAGGGAAAGCCGTTGCAATACTCATCAACAGAAAAAAGCACCTCTAAGGCATCCCGGTAATTCTTTGGCAAAGAATTGCCCAATACCTCTGCAATCCGGTGCATACGAGCCCTCAGCGGCAATTCATCCCAAGGGGGTGCCGTCACCGACGATACAAAGCCTTCACACTGAAAGTCCTTATATGCAGCTTTTACCATGCACCCGAAATCATTTAAAAACTTCGAATTATAAATATCCTTTAATGCATCAGCCATAATCTTATTTCATCTCCATATACTAATTTAACGTACTGTGCCGATTGGTTAATCAATATTACCAGTAAAAAATTGTACTGCTTATACCGGTACTTCCATACTAACTTCAATCAATGGCTGCACACAAAGCGTTTACTTGAAATAGTACGGTTCACAACAAGTATTTCAGCAAACACTTTTACCGTGCTGTCCATTGCTTGAAGTTGTACTCGCGTACCAGTACAAGCTATAACAAATTTAACAATAGTGTTAAGAGCTGGATTAACTGGCACGACGAGTTAATTTAGTCTTGATTCCAGTGGTATGTTTCATACTGCCAGTATACTATATATTAATTGACAACGTAATGTCATATTAATGCCATTATTGACAACCCCGGGATAAAGGATGATAATGATCTGGAGTAAATCCATAGAATTAATAACGCCTGAATACGGGCGTTTGAGCATATTATCGGTGCAAGCGCACACTGCCGGAGGAAACAGCCATGAAGTTGATTACCAAATTTAAAAATTCCGTATTTGCCAAGCTGGTGGGGGCATTTCTCATAGCTATTTTGCCGGTCTGCTTTATTGCCATCAGCCTGTATAACTGGCAGATCAAGATACTTGACGAAGCCACCGTGGATGCTTTTGACAACAGCTCCCGGAAATGCCTGGCCTCAATAGAAAAAGAGCTTAAAAAGGTACAGGATATGGGTCTGAGCAGCATGCATGACGAAGATCTGATCATGCTGGCCACAGCAAGCTCCACAATGAGCAATTACCAGAAGACGCTTTCCATAAACAGGTACATGAACAGGCTGGAAATTTTAAAAAACAGCAGTGCATACATTAACGAGGTAAGTACCTATATACCTGAATTATCCCGTGTTGTCGATTCCGACAGAGACATTTACTCCGATGCAGCTTCACTTCTGACCTTGTACGATATTTCAAGACAGCAGAATATAGGCCACTTTGTGGTTTCAAATAATCAGCTGTATTACGTTTTTGTTCCGGCGGGAACACCTAACGGCAGTCTGCCGAAATACTTCATAACGGTGGGCTTATCCAAGGAAGAGATCAAAAAGGAGCTGAGTACCATAAAGGAAGCAAGGCAGGCCATGATATATGACGAGGCGGGCTCCTATGTATATTATAACCAGGCGGGAACCGGGAACCCAAATGCGGACCTGGCCCAAACAGTGGGCACCGGCTCGGAACCCGGGGTAGGAAAAGTAATGGTTGAGGGTGAAAGTTCGTGGCTTGTAAACCACAAGTCCGAATTGATGGGAGTAAACCTGGCAGCTTATGTGCCGGTTCAGGGAATAAATCCACAGATGAAGGATCTGAGAATGTATTTTGTCATATTCAGTGCCATATTGATAATAACTGTTATGGTTCTGAGCTATTCCATGTACAAAATCATAAAGACACCGTTGAACCGCCTGGTAAAAGTATTCAAGCAAATTGAAACAGGAAGTCTGGGGGTAAGGCTGAAGCACCGGAGCAATGATGAATTCGGTTTCCTTTATCACTCTTTCAATTCCATGGCAGAAAAAAACCAGGATCTTATGGAGCAGGTCTACCAGCAGAAAATACTGACGCAGAGTGCCCAGCTCAAACAGCTTCAGTCACAGATCAATCCACACTTTTTGTACAACAGCTTTTTTGTCATCAGCAACATGGCAAGGTTGGGGGATTTCGACAGTATAAAGCTTTTCTCGGAATACCTGGCAAAGTATTACAGATTCATAATGCAGAAAAAGGACGGAGACATTCCTTTTTCCCAGGAGGTTGAGCATACAAGGGTATATGCTGATATACAGAAAATCCGGTTTGGCGACAGGATTCAAATTGAGATGGAAGAGGTCCCTGAACGGGCTTCACACTTGAGAGTTCCCAGGCTGATTCTGCAGCCTCTGGTCGAAAATGCCTTTGAGCATGGACTCAGACATGTGGAAAATGACGGTCTTTTAAGAATAACTTTTGCCGAAGAAGCCAATATATTGATTGTGACAGTAGAAAACAATGGTCCCATGAACGATGAAACCCTGGAGAATATCAGAGCAAGGCTTATAGATGACGGCGGAGAAATAAGCGGAATGATAAATATTCACAAACGGCTGAAAGTAAGATTCGGTCAGGACAGCGGCATTTCCGTTTCGAG